>NZ_JBNNWE010000101.1:0-22685 GCF_050280905.1 Pseudomonas sp. NPDC086278 | reverse complement strand
AGGGTAAAGAAGGCAACCCAGATTTCAGGGTTGGTCAGCCATTCCATGTGTATTCCTTTGAGAAGGTGTTAAACCACAAAAGGCCCGGGCTTCGATGACCAACTGGTGACGGCGCGGCAGATGCAAATCATCCGGGATCCGCGGCCCGTCGGTCAGGTAGGCCACTGGCAATTCATGACTGATGGCCAGGCTCAACACCTCGCCCAGACTTGCCGTTTCATCCAGTTTAGTCAGGATGCACCCGGCGAGCCCGCAGCGCTTGTAACTGTGATAAGCGGCTGTTAGAACCTGTTTCTGGCTGGTGGTTGCCAGCACCAGATAATTTTTTGATTTGATGCCACGGCCGGCCAGGCTTTCGAGCTGCATGCGCAGTGCCGGGTCGCTGGCCTGAAGGCCGGCGGTGTCGATCAGCACCACGCGTTTGCGCAGCAACGGCTCCAGCGCTTGCACCAGCGACTGGCCCGGATCGATGTGCGTCACCGACACATTGAGAATGCGGCCCAGGGTCTTCAGTTGTTCCTGTGCGCCGATGCGGTAACTGTCCATGCTCACCAGCGCGATGTTCTGCGCGCCGTACTTGAGCACGTAACGGGCCGCGAGCTTGGCCAGCGTGGTGGTCTTGCCCATGCCGGCAGGACCGACCATGGCAATCACGCCGCCCTCTTCCAGAGGCTCGACTTCCGGCGTGGCGATCATCCGCGCCAGGTGCGCCAGCAACATGCGCCAGGCCTGACGAGGCTCATCGATATCACCGATCATCGCCAGCAGATCGCGCGACAACGGGCCGGACAAGCCGATGCGTTGCAGGCGACGCCAGAGATTGGCCTGGGCCGGACGGCTGCCTTGCAGCTGATTCCAGGCCAGCGAACCGAGTTGGACTTCCATCAGTTCGCGCAGGCTGTTGAGTTCGAAACGCATCGAGTCGAACGCCCGCGGATCAACACCGCCCGCAGCCGGAGCCGGGGCCGGCGCCGAGCGACGTGGTTCGGCGTAGGTCGGTTCGATCAGCGGCTCGGCCGCCGTCAACGGCAGGCCGGCGAACAACTGGCGATTGGTGGTCTTGTCGCCTTCGGTCTCGCCGTCGCCACGCAGGCTCAGTTCGGCCTGGGCGGTCACGATCCGCGATTGGGTCTTGCGCAGCTCATCCTCGAGTTCCATGTTCGGAACGCGCGGGGCCAGCGCCGACAATTTGTAATCCAGCGCAGCCGTCAGCTCGACACCACCGGCGATCCGGCGATTGCCAATGATGGCGGCATCAGCGCCCAGCTCATCACGAACCAGTTTCATGGCCTGACGCATATCGGCGGCGAAAAAACGCTTAACTTGCATAAACCACTACCTCAGCCGTTGGGCCCTACTGTCGCAACGATGGTCACTTGCTTGTTGTCAGGGATTTCCTGATAAGCCAACACATGCAAACCCGGGACTGCCAGTCGGCCGAATCGCGAAAGCATCGCGCGAACCGGACCGGCTACCAGCAGAATCACCGGTTGACCTTGCATTTCCTGACGCTGCGCCGCATCGATCAACGAGCGTTGCAGCTTCTCCGCCATGCTTGGCTCCAGCAGAACGCCCTCTTCCGAGCCTTGTCCTGCCTTCTGCAGACTATTGAGCAATATCTGTTCCAACCTTGGCTCCAGCGTGATGACTGGTAGCTCGGAGTCAGTGCCTACAATGCTTTGGACGATTGCACGGGATACGCCGACGCGCACCGCGGCCACCAGAGCGGCAGTATCTTGACTCTTGGCGGCGTTGTTCGCGATGGCTTCGGCGATGCTGCGAATGTCGCGCACGGGCACCTGCTCGGCCAACAACGCCTGAAGCACTTTGAGCAACTGCGACAGCGAGACCACGCCCGGCACCAGCTCTTCGGCCAGTTTCGGTGAGCTTTTGGCCAGCAATTGCATGAGTTGCTGGACTTCTTCGTGACCGATCAGTTCGCTGGAGTGCTTGTACAGAATCTGGTTCAAGTGGGTGGCCACCACCGTACTGGCATCGACCACGGTATAGCCGAGCGATTGTGCCTGCGCTCGCTGGCTGACTTCGATCCAGACCGCCTCCAGCCCAAAAGCCGGATCTTTGGCGGTTATGCCATTGAGCGTGCCGTAGACCTGCCCCGGGTTGATCGCCAGCTCGCGGTCCGGGTAAATCTCGGCCTCGGCCAGGATCACCCCCATCAAGGTCAGGCGGTACGCGCTGGGCGCCAGGTCGAGGTTGTCACGAATGTGCACAGTGGGCATCAGGAAGCCCAGATCCTGCGAGAGCTTCTTGCGCACGCCCTTGATCCGCGCCAGCAACTGGCCGCCCTGATTGCGATCCACCAGCGGAATCAGGCGATAGCCGACTTCCAGGCCAATCATGTCGATCGGCGTGACGTCGTCCCAGCCAAGTTCCTTGGTTTCCATGGCACGGGCTGGCGATGGCAGCAGCTCTTGTTGACGCTTGACCTCTTGCAACGCTTGAACCTTGACCACGTTCTGCTTCTTCCAGAACAGGTAAGCCGCACCGGCAGCGACGGCGGCCATGGTCAGGAAGGAAAAGTGCGGCATGCCAGGCACGAGACCCATCACCGCCATCAGGCCCGCCGCCACGGCCAGCGCTTTAGGCGAGGCGAACATCTGGCGGCCGATCTGCTTGCCCATGTCTTCCGAACCGGAAGCACGGGTCACCATGATCGCGGCAGCGGTGGACAACAGCAGTGATGGCAATTGCGCCACCAAACCGTCACCGATGGTCAACAAGGCGTAAACCCGACCGGCATCACCAAAGGTCATGCCGTGCTGGAAGATACCGACTGCCATGCCGCCAATCAGGTTGATGAACAGGATCAGCAGGCCGGCGATGGCATCACCGCGCACGAACTTGCTGGCACCGTCCATGGAACCGTAGAACTCGGCTTCCTGGGCGACTTCCATGCGGCGCAGTTTGGCCTGGTTCTGGTCGATCAGGCCGGCGTTCAAATCGGCGTCGATCGCCATTTGTTTGCCGGGCATGGCATCGAGGGTGAAACGCGCGCTCACCTCGGAAATGCGCCCCGCACCTTTGGTGACCACGACGAAGTTGATGATCATCAAAATCGCGAACACCACGATACCGACCACGTAGTTGCCGCCGATCACCACCTCGCCGAAAGCCTGGATCACCTTACCGGCGGCGGCATGGCCGTCCTGACCGTGGAGCATCACCACCCGCGTGGAGGCCACGTTCAACGCCAGTCGCAGCAACGTGGCCACCAGCAGAATCGTCGGGAACACCGCAAAATCCAGCGGCCGCAGGGCGTAGACGCAAACCAGCAGGACGACGATGGACAGCGCGATGTTGAACGTGAAAAACACGTCCAGCAGGAACGGCGGTATCGGCAACATCATCATTGCCAACATGACCAGCAGCAACAACGGCACACCCAGGTTGCCCCGACTCAAGTCGGCAACGTTGGTGCGGGCACTGTTGAATAACTGAGAACGATCCACCGGTTTTCCCCGTTCCTTTAAAGCAAAGTTTTGACGCCTGAAGCAGGCGCAGAGCGGCTATTGCAAGAAGCCTTCCAACTTTTGCACAGCGCTGAAATAGAGGGATTTATCGGAGATTTTTCGCGATTACTGTGGGAGCGAGCTTGCTCGCGATGGCGGACTTCATGCTGCTGATGAGTCGACTGTAACGCCGCTATCGCGAGCAAGCTCGCTCCCACAGGTTTTGTGCGTGATCAGGAATCGCGGCGCAGATCCGGCGGGATCGGCAAGTCATCCTTGAGCGGATCCGGGCGCTTGCCCTTGCCGGCGCGGTACTGGCGAATCTGATAGACGTAAGCCAATACCTGGGCAACGGCCAGGTACAAGCCTCCGGGGATTTCCTGCTCCAGCTCGGTGGAGTAATAGATCGAACGCGCCAAGGCTGGCGATTCGAGCAGCAGCACGTTGTTGGCCACGGCTATTTCACGAATCTTCAGGGCGAGGAAGTCGCTACCCTTGGCCAGCAACACCGGCGCGCTGCCTTTGTCCGGGTCGTATTTGAGCGCCACGGCGTAATGCGTCGGGTTGGTGATGACCACATCTGCCTCGGGAATCGCCGCCATCATCCGCCGCTGCGACATCTCGCGCTGCAACTGGCGAATACGCTGTTTGACCTCTGGCCGCCCTTCCTGATCCTTGTGTTCGTCGCGCACTTCCTGCTTGGTCATCAGCAGTTTCTTGTGGCTTTCCCACAGCTGCACCGGCACGTCGACGGCGGCGATGATGATCAGCCCGCAGGCCATCCACAAGGTGCTCCAGCCAACCACTTGCAGGCTGTGAATGATCGCCATGTCCAGCGGCTCGTGAGCGATGCGCATCAGGTCGTCGATGTCGGAAGACAACACGGCCAGCGCCACGAACAGCACGATGAAAAACTTCGCCAGGGCCTTGAACAGTTCGACGAGCGCCTTGGCCGAGAACATTCGCTTGAGCCCCGCACCCGGGTTCATGCGACTGAATTTCGGCGCCATCGAGCCCGCCGCGAACAGCCAGCCACCGAGGGAAATCGGGCCGATCAACGCGGCCAGCAGCAAGGTGATCATCACCGGCTGAATCGCCACCAGCGCGATCTGCCCCGAGTGCAGCAGGAAGGTGCCCATGTTGCGCTGATCCAGAATCACTTCCCGCGACAGCGTGAAGTTCATGCGCATCAGCTCCATCATGTCCTGCGCCAACTCTCCGCCGAAAATCAGCAGCGCACCGGCGCCGGCGAGCATGATCGCCAGGGTATTGAGCTCTTTGGAACGGGCGATCTCACCCTTCTCACGGGAGTCCTTTTTACGTTTCTCCGTGGGGTCTTCCGTTTTGTCCTGACCGCTTTCGCTCTCAGCCATGGCTCAGTTCGCCCGTGCCAGTTCGCGTAAAAACTGCAAGGCCTCGGAGGCCAGCGGTTGGTACTGATTGATGATGTCCGCCAACCCGACCCAGACGATGAACAGCCCGAGCACCAGGGTCAGCGGGAAACCGATGGAAAAGATGTTCAACTGCGGCGCGGCCCGGGTCATCACACCAAACGCAATGTTGACCACCAGCAGCGCCGTGATCGCCGGCAACACCAGCAACAATGCCGCACCGAGCACCCAGCCGAGCTTGCCGGCCAGTTCCCAGAAATGATTGACCATCAAGCCGTTGCCGACCGGCATGGTTGTGAAGCTTTCGGTCAGGACTTCGAAGACCACCAGGTGACCATTCATCGACAGGAACAGCAGCGTGACGAGCATGGTGAAGAATTGCCCGATCACCGCCACCGAAACGCCGTTGGTCGGGTCAACCATCGACGCGAAGCCCATGCCCATCTGAATCGAGACGATCTGCCCCGCCACCACGAACGCCTGGAAGAACAGCTGCAAGGAGAAACCCAGCACCGCGCCGATCAGGATCTGCTCGGCAATCAGCAGCAGCGCACTCAGGTCCAGCGCATTGACCGCCGGCATCGGCGGCAGGCCCGGCGCGATCACCACGGTGATTGCCAGCGCCAGATACAAACGCACGCGCTTGGGCACCAGGCTCGTACCGAACACCGGCATCACCATCAGCAGCGAACCGATGCGAAACAGCGGCAACATGAAGGTCGCCACCCACGTACTGATCTGGGTATCGGTCAGTTGCAACAACGACGGCATGGTTTAGCCAATGACCTGAGGAATGCTGCCGTACAGCTGCAGGATATATTCCATGAACGTCTGCACCAGCCACGGGCCGGCGACGATCAGCGTGACCAGCATCACCAGCAGGCGCGGCAGGAAGCTCAAGGTCTGTTCGTTGATCTGCGTGGCGGCCTGAAACATCGCCACCAACAGACCGACCAGCAAGCTCGGTATCACCAGCACCGCGACCATCATGGTGGTCAGCCACAGCGCTTCACGAAAGATGTCTACCGCCACTTCCGGCGTCATGGCGAAACACCGCCGAAGCTGCTCGCCAGGGTGCCGATGATCAACGCCCAGCCATCGACGAGCACGAACAGCATGATTTTGAACGGCAGGGAAATGATCAGCGGCGAGAGCATCATCATCCCCATCGCCATCAGCACACTGGCCACGACCAGGTCGATGATCAGAAACGGAATGAAGATCATAAAGCCGATCTGGAACGCGGTTTTCAGCTCCGACGTGACGAACGCCGGCACCAGAATGGTCAGCGGCGCCTGATCGGGCGTAGCGATGTCGGTGCGCTTGGACAGGCGCATGAACAGTTCAAGGTCGCTGCTGCGGGTCTGCGCCAGCATGAAATCCTTGATCGGCACCTGGGCTTTCGCCACGGCATCCTGGGCGGTCAGTTTTTCCGCGAGATACGGTTGCAAGGCGTCCTGGTTCACCCGGTCGAATACCGGCGCCATGATGAACATCGTCAGAAACAGCGCCATGCCCGTGAGGATCTGGTTCGACGGCGTCTGCTGCAAGCCAAGGGCCTGACGCAGGATCGAGAAGACGATGATGATCCGCGTGAAACTGGTCATCAACATGACGAACGCCGGGATAAAACTCAGCGCGGTCATGATCAGCAAGATTTGCAGGCTGACCGAATATTCCTGAGCGCCGTTGGCGTTGGTGCCCAGGGTAATCGCCGGGATCGACAACGGATCGGCGGCGAACGCCAGCGGCGCGGCCAGCATCAGGGCCAGCGTCAAGACGATGCGTAACGCACCCATTACTTCTTATCCTTCTGATCCTTGCCCATCAGCTCCATCAGGCGCTGGGCGAACTCGGGGGTCGCTTTTTCAGGCGCGCTCGGCACTTGCACCGGCTCCTTGAGCACATGCAACGCGGTGATGGTGCCGGGGCTGATGCCGAGCAGGATCTGCTCGTTACCGACCTGCACCAGCATCAAACGATCACGGGGGCCCAACGCGCGGGAACCGATCAGTTCGATCACCTGCCCTTTACCCGCCGGCCCGGCCTGCTGGACCCGGCGCAGCAGCCAGGCGAGGAAGAAGATCAACCCCAGCACCAGCAGCAAGCCGAACACCAACTGCGTCAATTGCCCGGCCACGCCACTGCTGACCGCTGGCGCAGCGGCAGCCGTTGCAGTCGCGACCGGCTCGGCCGCCAGCACGCTGAGCGGCAACGCCAGCACTGATCCCAGCAAAGCACCCAGAACCTTGTTCACTTAGCGCAGCTTCTTGATGCGTTCGCTTGGGCTGATCACGTCAGTCAGGCGGATGCCGAACTTTTCGTTGACCACAACCACTTCGCCGTGGGCGATCAGTGTGCCGTTAACCAGCACGTCCAGCGGCTCGCCGGCCAGACGATCGAGCTCGATCACCGAACCCTGGTTGAGTTGCAGCAGGTTGCGGATGTTGATGTCGGTGCTGCCCACTTCCATGGAAATCGACACCGGGATGTCGAGAATCACGTCCAGGTTCGGCCCCTCAAGGGTGACCGGGTCGGTGCTTTTCGGCACGCTGCCGAACTCTTCCATCGGCACACGGCTGGACGGCGAGCCGGCGGTGTCGGCAGCGAGCAAGGCGTCGATATCGTCCTGGCCGGCATCACCGGTTTCTTCCAGGGCGGCAGCCCATTCATCAGCCAGTGCCTGGTCGTCCTGGGCGTTCATATCGTCGTTCATCGTTTGTCCTCGGCGGGCAACTGCTCACTCAAGAGCAGCCAATTAAAAGGGGGTTGGAACGCCGGTCAGCGGCGCTCGATCGGCTCGATCACCTGCAACGCGAGGTTGCCTTTGTGCGAGCCCATCTTGACCTTGAAGGCCGGCACGCCATTGGCGCGCATGATCATTTCTTCAGGCATTTCGACCGGGATGATGTCCCCCGGCTGCATGTGCAGAATGTCGCGCAAGCGCAACTGGCGACGGGCAACCGTGGCACCGATCGGCACATCGACGTCCAGCACGTCCTGGCGCAGGGCGTTGACCCAACGCTCGTCCTGGTCGTCGAGGTCCGACTGGAAGCCGGCATCGAGCATTTCGCGCACCGGCTCGATCATCGAGTACGGCATGGTCACGTGCAGGTCGCCGCCACCGCCATCGAGTTCGATGTGGAAAGTGGAGACCACCACCGCTTCGCTCGGGCCGACGATGTTGGCCATGGCCGGGTTCACTTCCGAGTTGATGTACTCGAAGTTCACTTCCATGATCGCCTGCCAGGCTTCCTTCAAATCGACGAAGGCCTGCTCCAGCACCATGCGCACCACACGCAGTTCGGTCGGGGTGAATTCACGCCCCTCGATCTTGGCGTGACGGCCGTCGCCACCGAAGAAGTTGTCCACCAGTTTGAACACCAGTTTGGCGTCGAGGATGAACAGTGCGGTGCCGCGCAACGGTTTGATCTTGACCAGGTTGAGGCTGGTCGGCACGTACAGCGAGTGCACGTATTCGCCGAACTTCATCACCTGCACGCCACCGACGGCAACGTCCGCCGAGCGGCGGCAGCATGTTCGGTCAGCAGATCAACGATCTTGCCTTTGCCCTCATCACCCCACTGGGTGCCCAGGACTACGACATTCTTACCCATAACACTTGTCCTCATTCGCGCAAACTTGGTGCCGGCAGCCGCCGGCAGGAAAACTCAAGAAGCCAGCGGCAGTATTTGCCAAAGCCCGTTCTGCTGAATCAATTGCCGGTCGCAGTCCGCTTCACGGGCGGCGGCCAAAGGTTGCCCAGGCAAAGCCTGAACAACACGCTGACCCTCACTGCGCAACTGGCAAACCTGCTGCCAGAGTGCCGCATCCGTACTGTCGGGCATCCAGATACCGCCAGACGGTAGCTCGATTTCAGCACGCCCCAGGGTCACCAGGGTTTTCAAATCGGTAGAGAAGCCGGTTGCCGGACGCGCACGACCGAAGTCGGCACCGATGTCGTCGTAACGACCGCCCTGGGCAATCGACTGGCCAACACCCGGCACGAACACCGCGAATACCACACCGGTGTGGTAGTGGTAGCCGCGCAACTCGCCCAGATCGAAGTACAGCGGCAATTGCGGGAAACGCACGGACAGACGCTCGGCAATCGCCAGCAAATCGTCCAGCGCCGCCAGAACAGGTGCCGGCGCATTCGCCAGGCGTTCACGTGCAGCGTCCAGCACTTCGGGGCCACCGCACAAATCAACCAGCGCACGCAGCATGCCCGACAGATCGGCAGGCAAGCCTTGGGTCAAGGTAATGACCTCGTCGATTGCCTTGCGTTGCAACGCATCGAACAACTGTTGTTCAACTTCACCGGACAAACCGGCCGCACGCGCCAGGCCACGGTAGATGCCGACATGACCGAGGTCCATGTGTACATCCGGCACATCGGCCAGTTGCAACATGGCCAGCATCAGGCTGATCACTTCTACGTCGCTGCTCGGGCTGCCATCGCCATACAACTCGGCGCCCAACTGGATCGGGCTGCGCGAGGACGACAAGGCGCGCGGCTGAGCATGTAACACGCTGCCGGCGTAGCACAGACGGCTCGGGCCTTCGCGGCGCAGGGTGTGCGCATCGATGCGCGCCACTTGCGGCGTGATATCCGCCCGAAAACCCATCTGCCGACCCGATTGCGGGTCGATGACCTTGAAGGTACGCAGATCAAGGTCCGAGCCCGCGCCGGTCAGCAGGGATTCCAGGTACTCGATATGGGGAGTCACGACAAACTCGTAACCCCAGCTCTGGAACAGATCCAACACCTGACGACGCGCTACTTCGATACGCGCGGCTTCTGGTGGCAGTACTTCTTCGATGCCATCTGGCAGCAGCCAGCGGTCTACCGTTGCCATTACGCCATTCCCCTATGATCCGGGCGGCAAGCCGTTGGGCGAGCCTTGAGTGAAGCAGAAAATGATCGGTCCATGTGCAAACCACGCGCATGAACAACGTGGCGAAAAGCCTGAAATCGGCTTCGCCAACCACTTTCCTCGAAAAACCGGTCGAGCCATTCGGCCCGCACGCCCGCACAAGCACAGCAATCAAACGTGCAGACGCAAAAAAGCCGGGAATTTCCCGGCTGCCGCATCATACACACGTTTTCCCAAAGGATCACCCCGCCGGAGGTTTTAGCCGCCAGGCGGGGGATGATTCAGGTCAACGTATCAAGGCTTGGCTTTTTCCAGGTAACGGAAGAAGTCGCTGCTTGGGTCGAGGACCATGACGTCGGATTTGTTCGCGAAGCTTTCACGGTAGGCACGCAGGCTACGGTAGAAACCGTAGAACTCCTGATCCTGGCCGTAGGCCTTGGAGTAGATCGAAGCCGCCTGGGCGTCACCGTCACCGCGAACCTCTTCAGATTCACGATAGGCTTCGGCCAGCAACACGCGGCGTTGACGATCGGCGTCGGCACGAATGCCTTCTGCCAGCTCGTTACCCTTGGCGCGGTGCTCGCGAGCTTCACGCTCACGCTCGGTGCTCATACGCTCGAACACGCTGCGGTTTACTTCTTTCGGCAGGTCGATGGCCTTGACCCGAACATCGACAACTTCGATGCCCAGCTCTTTTTCCGCCATCTTGTTCAGCGAAGCGGTGATGTCAGCCATCAACGCGTCACGCTCACCGGAAACCACTTCGTGCAGGGTGCGCTTACCGAACTGGTCACGCAGGCCCGATTCGAGACGACGGGACAGGCGCTCGTCGGCAATCTGCTTGAGACCGGAAGTCGCGGTGTAGAAGCGCTCGGCATCTTTCACGCGCCACTTGGCAAAGGCATCAACCATGACGGCTTTCTTTTCCAGCGTCAGGAAGCGTTGTGTCGGTGCATCCAGCGTCATCAGGCGTGCGTCGAATTTGCGCACCTGGTTAACGTAAGGCACTTTCACATGCAGGCCCGGCTGAACATCAGTCTGAACCACGCGACCGAACTGCAGCAGCACCGCGCGCTCGGTCTGAGCCACGATGTAGAAGCAGTTCCAGGCTGCGATCGCCACGACGACACAGACAATAAGGGCGATCAGCGATTTATTGCTCATCAGCGACTCTCCCTGGTACGTGCTTGCTGTTGCTGCAGATCAGCGGCTGCACGCGCATTCGCTTCATTGTTGCTGGCGGCTGCCGGACCCGGCGCCGGAGCGCTGGTGCTGCGACCGCTGTCGATCATCTTGTCCAGCGGCAAGTACAGCAGATTGCTCTGGCCATTCTTGTTGCCGGTCACGAGTACCTTGCTGGTGTTGGTGAAAACTTCCTGCATGGTGTCGAGGTACAGACGCTCACGCGTTACTTCAGGTGCCTTGCGGTACTCGGCGACCAATTTCGTGAAGCGATCTGCCTCACCCTTGGCGCGCGATACCGTTTCGTCACGGTAACCGTTGGCATCTTCAAGAATGCGCTGGGCCTGACCGCGAGCTTCCGGCACAACGCCGTTGGCGTAGGTTTCAGCCTGGTTGCGCGAACGCTGCTCGTCTTCACGGGCACGGATCACGTCGTCAAAGGCTTCCTGCACTTCACGTGGCGCCGCGGCATTCTGAACGTTCACCTGAGTAACGGTGATGCCGGTGCGATAGGTATCCATGAAGCGTTGCAGGCGCTCTTTGATTTCGCTGGCCATCAACTCACGACCTTCGGTCAGCACCTGGTCCATCGCGGTGGAGCCCACCACATGGCGCAAGGCACTGTCGGTCGCTTGTTGCAGGCTGATTTCCGGCTGATCGACGTTCAGTACGAAATCCTGCAGGTTGCTGATCTTGTACTGCACGGTCAGCGGCACTTCGACGATGTTCTCGTCTTCGGTCAGCATCTGGCCCTGCTTGGTGTACGAGCGCTCACGCGTCACGTTCTCCATGTACTTTTTGTCGATCGGCGGGAAATAGATGTTCAGGCCCGGGCCGACGGTTTCGTAGTACTTGCCGAAGCGCAGCACCACGGCTTGCTCCTGCTCGTCGACGACGTACACGGCGCTGTACAGCCAAACGGCCGCCAGTACGACGAGCACGATGCCGATAATGCCGCCGAAGCCGCCGCTCTTGCTCGAGCCACCGCCGTCGTCACCGCGTTTTTTACCACCACCGAACAACCCGTTCAGGCTTTCCTGCAGCTTTCGGAAGGCCTCGTCGAGATCCGGTGGTCCCTTGCGGTCGCCGTTATTGCGGCGCTTGCCACCCCAAGGATCCTGATTATTCGAGTTGCCACCCGGCTCATTCCAAGCCATAGCGCTCTCCATCTGATAAAGCAAAGACGCACCCACGGCGCGCCGACCAATGCTACAGAATGCCTGTCACCGCGGCACAACCGCTTTTTCAGGCTTTTATTGCAAAGTGTGTTGCTCGATGAATTCAGTCGGCTGCAAACCTTCGCGGCTCACCAATCGATTCAACTCGATCCGGGGCAAGCGAACGGCCAGCAAGCTGATGCCTTCTTCGTCGTGTTCTTCTTTTTGTACCGCACCGAGTTCGAAAAACTGCGCACGCAGTCGAGCAAAACGTTGCGGCAAGCGCAAGGTACCCACGAACAGATCACCGCCCAGCAACTCGGAAATGGCCTGTTCAAGCAATTCCAGACCACGCCCATCACGCGCCGACAGCCAGACCCGCTGGGGCTTGCCGTTTTCGTCGCGCTGGATTTGTGGCTCAACGCCTTCAAGCAAATCGAGTTTGTTATAGACCTCGAGGATCGGCAAGTCCTGGGCTCCGATCTCGCCCAGCACCACCATCACCTGCTCGATCTGCAACATGCGATCCGGTTCAGCCGCATCGATCACGTGCAACAGCAGGTCCGAGTTGCTCGACTCTTCGAGCGTAGACCGAAATGCCTCGACCAGTTTGTGCGGCAAGTGGCGTATGAAACCCACGGTGTCGGCCAGGACAATCGGCCCCAGGTCGTCGAGTTCCAGACGGCGCAAGGTCGGGTCGAGCGTGGCGAACAATTGGTCTGCCGCGTATACGTCGGATTTCGTCACGTTATTGAAGAGCGTGGATTTGCCGGCGTTGGTATAGCCCACCAGGGAAACGGTAGGAATATCCGCACGCGAACGCCCGCGTCGCGACTGTTCGCGCTGACTGCGCACTTTTTCCAGCCGGCCTTTGATCTGTCGCAGGCGAACCCGCAGCAAACGGCGGTCGGTTTCCAATTGGGTTTCACCCGGGCCACGCATACCGATACCGCCACCTTGACGCTCAAGGTGAGTCCAGCCACGAACCAGCCGGGTGCTCATGTGGTCAAGCTGGGCCAGTTCTACCTGGAGCTTGCCTTCATGGGTACGGGCGCGCTGGGCAAAAATATCGAGAATCAGACCGGTACGGTCGATCACGCGACACTCGAAAACACGTTCGAGGTTACGTTCCTGACTCGGCGTAAGGATGTGATTGAATATGACCAGATCTGCCTTTTCGACATGGACCAGGTCGCGCAGCTCCTCGACCTTGCCGCTGCCAATCAGGAATTTGGCGGTTGGCCGATGACGCGGCACGTTAAAAAACGCAACGGTCTCGGCGCCGGCCGAATTAGCCAACTCCTGAAACTCCTGCGGATCTTCGCGCGCCTCAGGGTCCTGTCCATCCAAGTGAACGAGGATCACTCGTTCACCACCACCGTGGCGCTCAAAGAACAAAGGAGACTCCTATCAGGCGTTACCTGGCTCAGCGTCACCTGCTTCGGATTCGGTTGCGCTAGGCAGACGAATTGGACGAACCGGTACCACTGTCGAGATAGCGTGCTTGTAAACCATTTGGCTAACGGTGTTTTTCAGCAGGATGACGAACTGGTCGAAAGACTCGATCGTGCCTTGCAGTTTGATTCCGTTGACCAGGTAGATAGACACCCCAACTTTCTCTTTACGCAAAGTATTCAAGTAAGGGTCTTGTAGCGAATGCCCTTTTGACATGTGCCGCACTCCTTTAAGGATTCAATATAAAAAATAGGTAAACAGATGGCTTGTGCCGTCACACCCCCAAGGATAGACGGCAATTGCAAGGACTCAGCTCAATATGGAGATGGTCCCCAAGTATTTCAAGGCGCGCGGCAGATTGTCGCAATCGAGACTGTCCAGCCAGTGTAAATCAGCCCAACTGCGCAGCCAGGTGAACTGGCGCTTTGCCAATTGGCGCGTGGCAATGATTCCACGCTCCTGCATCTCGGCTTGCGTCAGCTTGCCATCCAGGTAATCCCAGACTTGTCGGTAACCCACTGCACGTATAGACGGCAACCCTGAATGCAGGTCACTTCGCTCACGCAGGGCTACGACTTCGTCGATGAATCCCTGTTCCAGCATAATCGTGAATCTTTGTTTAATTCGGTCATGCAATACCTGGCGATTTGCCGGAGCAATGGCCAAGTTCGCGACAGTATAGGGCAATTGTTGCAGTCCCGAAGCGGCTGCTTCAGTACTTTGCGCAGTTTGTTGCAACCTGAGTTCGGTCATGCTCTGACCACTGACACGATAAACTTCCAGCGCTCGACTGAGTCGCTGCGGATCGTTCGGGTGAATACGCGCCGCGGAAACCGGATCAATTACCGCCAATTGTTCGTGCAGGGCTTGCCAGCCAAGGCGTGCAGCCTCTTCTTCGATCAGCGCGCGAACGTCCGGGTCGGCCGCTGGCATGTCCGCCAGTCCTTCGACCAAAGCCTTGTAGTAGAGCATTGTGCCGCCTACAAGCAGCGGAATTTTGCCGCGCGAAGTGATCTCGGCCATCGCTTGCAACGCATCACGGCGGAAATCGGCGGCGGAATAGCTCTGCGCGGGGTCGAGAATGTCGATCAGACGGTGAGGAAATTCAGCCAACAGTTCTTTCGAAGGCTTGGCAGTGCCGATGTCCATGCCCCGGTAGACCAGCGCCGAATCGACGCTGATCAGTTCGCAAGGCAGGACTTTGGTCAATTCGATGGCCAGGTCGGTCTTGCCCGCTGCGGTCGGGCCCATCAGGAAAATCGCAGGAGGGAGCTGGCTCATCAACGACCGCGCAAGAACAGTTTGTCCAGATCGTCCAGGCCCAGTTGGGTCCAGGTCGGTCGGCCATGGTTGCATTGACCGCTGCGCTCGGTGTTTTCCATGTCACGCAGCAGGCCGTTCATTTCCGGCAGGGCCAGGCGCCGATTCGCACGGATCGCGCCGTGACACGCCATGGTGCCGAGCAATTCGTTCAAGTGCGCCTGGATCCGGTCACTGGTGCCGTACTCCATCAGGTCGGCCAGTACATCGCTGACCAGGCGATTGGCTTCTGCCTGTTTGAGCAAGGCCGGAATCTGGCGGATCGCCAGGGTTTCCGGGCCCAGACGCTGCAATTCAAAGCCCAGCCGCTGGAACCACGCGACGTTTTCTTCGGCGCAGTCGGCTTCGCGCGAACTGACCGCCAACGATTCCGGCACCAGCAGCGGCTGGCCGCTCAGGCCTTCACTGGCCATGGCGATTTTCAGGCGTTCGTACATGATCCGCTCGTGAGCGGCGTGCATGTCCACCAGCACCAGGCCCTGGGCGTTTTCCGAAAGAATGTAGATGCCTTTGAGCTGCGCCAGAGCGTAGCCCAGCGGCGGGATATCATCCTGCCCGGCCGGCAATGCGACGGCATTCGCCTCCGGTAACGGCGCAAAAAACTCTCGATACGCCGCCTGCGCCTCAGCCGCCGGCACGCCGGACTGAGGCTTTGGCGTGTATTGATATTGGTAACCCGCGCCCGCCCCCGAACCCGCTGGCGTATTGAACGACGGTTGCGCCTGAGGCTGCTCCAGCAAGGCGTTGGCCGCCAGACGCATTTCGCCCTGGGGACCGAATTCACCGGCGTCGATGCCGGTCGGGCGCACGATGGCGGTCGTCACCGGCGCCGCCAAATGATCTTCCGGTCGCACATCGCCCAAGGCGCGGTGCAAGGTGCCGTAGAGGAAGTCGTGAACCATGCGCCCGTCACGGAAGCGCACTTCGTGTTTGGTCGGGTGCACGTTGACGTCGACGCCCGCCGGATCGACTTCGAAAAACAGCACGAATGTCGGATGACGACCGTTGAACAGCACGTCGCGATACGCCTGACGCACCGCGTGGGCCACCAGTTTGTCGCGCACCGCACGGCCATTGACGAAGAAATACTGCAAGTCCGCCTGGCTGCGGTTGAAAGTCGGCAAACCAACCCAGCCCCACAAATGCAGGCCATTGCGCTCGATCTCGATTGGCAGCGCCTGCTCCAGGAACCCCGAACCGCAAATCGCCGCCACACGCCGCGCGCGGGCCGCGTCGTCATGGGCCTCATGCAGGCTGAGAATGGTCTTGCCGTTGTGGCGCAAGTGGAATGCCACGTCGAAGCGCGCCAACGCCAAGCGCTTGATCACTTCTTGCAGGTGATCGAATTCGGTTTTTTCGGTTTTGAGGAATTTGCGTCGCGCCGGGGTGTTGAAGAACAGGTCGCGCACTTCCACCGACGTGCCCACCGGGTGAGCGGCGGGTTGCACCCGTGGCGCCATGTCCCGGCCTTCGGTTTCGACCTGCCAGGCCTGATCGGCATCGCGGGTGCGGGACGTCAGGGTCAGGCGCGCCACGGAGCTGATCGAGGCGAGTGCTTCGCCGCGAAAGCCCAGGCTCATCACCTGCTCAAGGTCTTCCAGGTTGCGGATCTTGCTGGTGGCGTGACGCGCCAGCGCCAACGGAAGGTCATCGGCCGAAATGCCGCGGCCATCGTCGCGCACTCGCAGCAGCTTGACGCCGCCCAGCTCCACGTCGACATCAATGCGTTTGGCACCGGAGTCGAGGCTGTTTTCCAGCAACTCCTTGATCACCGATGCCGGACGCTCGACCACCTCGCCAGCGGCAATCTGGTTCGCCAGTCGTGGGCTAAGCAGCTCGATGCGAGCGTCGTTGATCACCACGTGGTTCATTCTTTGGCCGCCAGTTCGGTGCCGGGGATGGTCAAGGTCTGACCGATCTTCAGCTCGTCACTTTTCAGGTTGTTGGCGCTGCGCAACGTCGCCGGAGACACCTGGTAACGCACGGCAATCATCGCCAGCGTCTCGCCGGGGCTAACGCGATGGTCGCGCGGGCCTTGGGCGATCTTGCCGGAATCACGCAGCCAGGCAATGTAGGTGCCCGGTGGCGGGTTCTGCTGGAAGAACTGGCGCACGCCGCTGCTGATCGAACGTGCCAATGCCTGCTGGTGGTTCGCGGCCGCGAGCTTCGACGCTTCGTTGGCGTTGGAGATGAACCCGGTTTCGACCAGGATCGACGGAATGTCCGGCGACTTCAGCACCATGAACCCGGCTTGTTCCACGCGTTGTTTGTGCAGCGGCGTAACGCGACCGATGTTGCTCAAGACTTTTTGGCCAACGTTCAGGCTGGACGTCAGCGACGCGGTCATCGACAGGTCGAGCAACACGCCTGCGAGCATGCGGTCCTTGTCATCGAGGCTGACGTTGCCGGCACCACCGATCAAGTCGGAACGGTTTTCACTGTCGGCCAGCCAACGGGCGGTTTCGGACGTGGCGCCGCGATCCGACAAAGCGAATACCGACGCGCCGAACGCAGCGGCCGAAGGCGCGGCGTCGGCGTGGATCGAAACGAACAGGTCGGCGCCTTTCTTGCGGGCGATTTCGGTGCGGCCTCGCAATGGAATGAAGTAATCGCCGGTGCGGGTCAGTTCGGCGCGGAAGCCTTTCATGCCGTTGACCTGACGCTGCAATTCACGGGCAATGGCCAATACCACGTCCTTCTCGCGCTGACCGCGCGAGCCTGAGGCGCCCGGGTCTTCGCCGCCGTGGCCAGCATCGATCACCACAATGATGTCGCGCTTGCCGGCCGGGGCCGGTGGCAGCTTGACCGGCGGATCAATCGGCGTGACCGGCACCGGGGCCACTGTGGCGACGTTGGTCGGCACCGGAATTGGCGCGGCATCGGCGGCGTTGTCGAACAGGTCGACCACCAGACGATTGCCGTATTGCGCGTTAGGCGCCAGGGTAAAACTTTTGGGGGTGACGGCTTTCTTGAGGTCGATGACGACGCGCAGGTCGGTCGGCGTGCGTTGGGCCGAGCGCATGGCGGTGATCGGTGTGTTCGAGCTATTGACGTTCAGCGGTGCACCGAGGCTTGCGCCATTGATGTCGATCACCAGCCGATCCGGAGCCGTCAGGGTGAAGACGCTGTGTTGCACCGGCCCGGTCAGGTCGAACACCAACCGCGTGTTGTCCGGCGCCCGCCACAGGCGCACGCTGTTGACCTTCGTTTCGGCCACAGCATCGACGGTCACCGCCAAAAACAACAACCCTACGGCAGCTACCATCGCGCGAAAGCGCATACCTGACCCCATCATTTAATTGGATTCCAATGCCAAAGCGGCACACCAGGCCGCGCCACGCGAGCCCTGGGACAAAATTTTCAGCGAACGCCCGCTGTCTTGCGGGCTAATGGTAATGGTCAGGTCGGGCTTTGGCAAAAAGCCCGCACCCTTCTGGGGCCATTCGATCAGGCACAAGGCATCGTCATCGAAATAATCGCGGATGCCGAGATACTCCAGCTCTTCGGGATCGACCAAACGGTAGAGGTCGAAGTGGAAGGCGCGGATGTCGCCGATCTCGTAGGGCTCGACCAGGGTAAACGTAGGACTTTTCACCGCGCCGACATGCCCCAGGCCCCGAATGATGCCCCGGGACAGCGTGGTTTTCCCCGCCCCCAGATCACCCTCCAGAAAAATCAGACCGTGCCCTTCGGTGGTTTTCGCGATGCGTGCGCCGAACGCGGTCATCGCCTCTTCATCAGCCAGGTACAGGGTTACTTCAGACACGGTGCTTGCTCCTCCAACAACTGACGAATGGCCGGGATCAGATCACTGGCCGCCAGCCCACGGCCCGATTTACCTTGTTGCGCGCCCGCATTGGCGTGTAGCCAGACCGCCAGGCAAGCGGCGTCGAACGCTGGCATGCCTTGCGCCAGCAATGCGCCGACCAGCCCGGCCAGCACGTCGCCCAAACCGGCGGTGGCCATGGCCGGATGCCCTTGATGACACAACGCCAGCCGTCCATCAGGGCTGGCGATCAGGCTGCCGGAGCCCTTCAGAATCACCACGGCTGTGTATTTTTTGCTCAATGCGTGGGCGGCGGCGGGACGGTCGGCCTGAACCTCGGCAGTCGATATTCCCAGCAACCGCGCGGCTTCACCCGGATGGGGGGTAATCACGCAATCCTTGGGCAACTGCACCTGCTTTAAAGCCAGCAGGTTCAATGCATCGGCGTCCCAGACTTGCGGCAGCGGCGCGTTGGCCGCCGCCGACAGCAGGCTGCGACCCCAGGCAGCCTGACCCAGACCCGGACCGACCACCAGCACAGAAACCTTTTGCAGCAGTTCCATCAGTTGATTGGCCGAAGAAGTGCCTAGCACCATCGCTTCGGGGATTCTCGCCAGCGCCGCCGGCACATGCTCGCTGCGCGTGGCCACGGAGACCATGCCCGCCCCGCTGCGCAGCGCACTTTGTGTACTGAGCAAGATCGCGCCGCCAAAACCCCGGTCGCCGCCGATCAACAGCACATGGCCGAATTTACCTTTGTGGGATGTCGGCGCTCGGGGCGCCAGACGCGGCAGGTTGCCGGGCGTCAGGCGCCGGGCACTGACGGACGCCGCCTCCAGCACCTGCGGATCGGCGTGAAGATCATTGAACACCAACTCACCGACCACGTCGGCGGCATCACCGGTGAACAGCCCCAGCTTCAAACCGATGAACGTGACGGTCAGGTCGGCTCGCACGGCAACCCCGAGGACTCGACCGGTGTCGGCGCACAACCCGGAAGGAATATCTACCGCGGCCACCGGCAATCTACTGGCATTGATCGCGGCGATCGCGCTGGCGTAGGGCTCCCGCGCATCGCCCGTCAAACCGGTGCCGAGCAGCGCATCCAGCACGATGCCACGCAGTTCGGCCTGTGCAGTCCACGGCTCGACCAGAACGTTTTCGGCCATGGCCTCGGCATGCGCCAACGCCGCATCTCCCTGCAAACGCTGGGGATCACCGACCGCCAGCACCTGCACCGACCAGCCGGCACGCTGGGCCAGCACCGCCACCAGATACCCATCGCCGGCGTTGTTGCCATGACCGGCCAACACCGTCAATTCGCTTGCCGACGGCCATTGGCGGACCAGCGCACGCCACGTGGCTCGCGCCGCACGCTGCATCAATTCGAAGCCCGATGTGCCGGCCGCGATCAGGCTCGCATCGAGGGCTCGCACTTGCGCGGCGCTGTACAGCGCGTCGGGTAAATCATCTTTAGTGTGCGGCATGCGTCTTCGGGCTCCGATGTCTGGCAGAATTATACGCACCTCAGCTCCGGTTTCTCTCGCCTCATGCCCGCTATTACCACAGACCTGCCCGCCCTCGCCCAATCCATCAAGGACTGGGGCCGCGAGCTGGGCTTTCAGCAAGTCGGCATCAGCGGCCTGGACCTCGCCGAGCATGAGCAGCACCTGCAGCGCTGGCTCGAAGCCGGCTACCACGGCGAAATGGAGTACATGGACGCCCACGGCAGCAAACGCTCGCACCCGGAAGAACTCGTCCCTGGCACTTTGCGCGTAGTTTCCCTGCGCATGGACTACCTGCCCGGCGACACGCAAATGGCGCAATTATTGGCGCAACCGGAAAAAGCCTACGTGTCGCGTTATGCCTTGGGCCGCGATTACCACAAATTGATCCGTAAACGTGTGCAACAACTGGCCGATAAAATTCAGGCCGAAATCGGCCCGTTCGGTTTTCGCGCCTTCGTCGACAGCGCGCCGGTGCTGGAAAAAGCCATCGCCGAAAAGGCCGGTCTTGGCTGGATCGGCAAAAACACGCTGGTCTTGAATCGAAAGGCTGGCAGTTACTTCTTCCTCAGCGAGCTGTTTGTAGACTTGCCGCTGCCGGAAGATCCACCGCACGCCACCGAACACTGCGGCAAATGCACCGCGTGCCTGGACATTTGCCCGACCAATGCGTTTGTCGGCCCGTACGTATTGGATGCCCGGCGCTGCATCTCATACCTGACCATCGAACTGAAAAGCGCGATCCCCGAAGACTTGCGCCCATTGATCGGCAACCGGGTGTTTGGCTGCGATGACTGCCAGATCGTCTGCCCGTGGAACCGCTTCGCCCGCCCGTCCGGCGAAAGCGATTTCAAGCCCAGGCACAACCTGGACAACGCCGGGTTAGCGGAACTGTTCATGTGGGACGAGGAAAAATTCCTCAGCAGCACTGAAGGCTCGCCGTTACGCCGTGCCGGGTATGAACGCTGGTTGCGTAATCTGGCAGTGGGGTTGGGTAACGCGCCGTCGAGCATTCCGGTGCTGGAAGCGTTGAAGGCGCGACGCGAGTATCCGTCGGAACTGGTGCGCGAACACGTCGAGTGGGCGTTAAAGCAACATGCCGACCGTCAGGCCTCGTCGTTATAAACGAACTTCGGCATTTCCCAGTGAAACCGAATCGCCAGTAACCGCAGCAAAAAGCCGCCAAACAGTGTGATCAGAATCGCCTGCTCGCCGGGCAATTCGAGGTAAAGGCAGAACATGTAGCACCACGCCGCCGCGAACGAGACGCTGGCGTAGAGCTCGCGGCGGAAGATCAGCGGGATGTCGTTGCAGAAGATGTCGCGCAGGATGCCGCCGAATACGCCGGTGATTACGCCGCTGACCGATGCCACCAGCATGCCGTGGCCCATTTCCAGCGCGGTCATGCAGCCGATCAGGGTGAACGCCACCAGACCGACCGCGTCGAGTACCAAAAATAGCGAGCGCAAGTGACGCATCCAGCGGGCGGTGAACACGGTGAACATCGCCGCGACCGAGGTCAGCACCAGGTATTCCGGGTGTTTGACCCAGGTCAGCGGGTAATGCCCAAGCAGCACGTCACGCACCGAGCCGCCACCGAGCGCCGTGATGCAGGCGATCAACACCACACCAAACCAGTCCATGCCGCGACGGCCGGCAGACAAGGCACCGGTCATGGCTTCGGCGGTGATGGCAATCAGGTAGAGCATCAGCAACATGGTGGCGGTCCTTGCAGGAAGGCGCGCAGTCTAGTCATTTTGCGACGGCACCAAAAGAGGGCGAGCACAGACCTGTGGCAAGCCCCTCACCTATGGCGAGGGGGCTTGCCCCCGTTCGGCTGCGAAGCAGTCGTATAACTCGTGCACTCGGTGTGACTGAACGAATGCAGGGGAGCGCTTCGCGCTCCAACGGGGGCAAGCCCCCTCGCCACAAAAGCCTGGCCCCATCAGAACTTGATGAAATGCTTGCGGTAGTGCTGCAACTCGGCGATGGATTCACGAATGTCGTCCAGTGCCAGGTGCGTGCTGCCCTTTTTGAAGCTGTCGCGCACGTCCGGCGCCCAGCGTGCGGCCAACTCTTTAAGGGTCGACACGTCGAGGTTGCGGTAGTGGAAGTAGCTTTCCAGGGATTTCATGTGGGTATAAAGGAAGCGGCGATCCTGGCAGATGCTGTTGCCACAGATCGGCGACTTGCCCTTCGGCACCCATTTCTCCAGGAAGGCGATGGTCTCGGCTTCGGCTTCGGCCATGCTGATGCGGCTGTCGCGAACGCGCTGGGTCAGGCCCGAGCCGCCGTGTTGACGGGTGTTCCACTCGTCCATGCCGGCGAGGATCGCGTCGCTGTGGTGGATAGCGATCACCGGGCCTTCGGCCAAGGTGTTCAAATCGCTGTCGGTGACGATAGTGGCCATCTCGATGATGACGTCGGTATCAGGGTTCAGACCGGTCATTTCCAGGTCGATCCAGATCAGATTCTGCGGGTTTTGCATGTGTCGGCTCCTAGGCAATGCTGCGCAGTTTAGCCTAGGCAACTGGCCGGGCGTGCTAAACTCGCCGCCGTTTT
>NZ_JBNNWE010000100.1:0-22724 GCF_050280905.1 Pseudomonas sp. NPDC086278 | reverse complement strand
ACTTCATCGCTCATATCAATAAGGGTGACATTGCGCCGTGGGAGTTGTACGGTCAGCAATTTAATAATCAGGAACTGTACGACACCAACCCGGCCAAGGAAGACCAGGAATACATCGACGCGATCGAAAGCGACATCAAATGGCTGGGCTTTGAATGGTCCGGCGAAGTGCGCTACGCCTCGCAGTATTTCGACCAGTTGCACGACTGGGCCGTCGAGTTGATCAAGGCCGGCAAGGCCTACGTCGACGACCTGAGCCCGGAGCAAGCCAAGGAATACCGTGGCAGCCTGACCGAACCGGGCAAGAACAGCCCGTTCCGCGAGCGCTCCGTGGCAGAAAACCTCGACTGGTTCGCCCGCATGAAGGCCGGCGAATTCCAGGACGGCGCACGCGTGCTGCGGGCCAAGATCGACATGGCCTCGCCGAACATGAACCTGCGCGACCCGATCATGTACCGCATCCGTCACGCGCATCACCACCAGACCGGTGACACGTGGTGCATCTATCCGAACTACGACTTCACCCACGGTCAGTCGGACGCCATCGAAGGCATCACCCATTCGATCTGCACCCTGGAGTTCGAAAGCCACCGTCCGTTGTACGAGTGGTTCCTCGACGCACTGCCAGTGCCGGCGCATCCGCGTCAGTACGAATTCAGCCGCCTGAACCTGAACTACACCATCACCAGCAAGCGCAAGCTCAAGCAACTGGTCGATGAAAAGCACGTGTTCGGCTGGGACGACCCGCGCATGTCGACGCTGTCGGGCTTCCGCCGTCGTGGCTACACGCCGACGTCGATCCGCAATTTCTGCGACATGGTCGGCACCAACCGTTCCGACGGCGTGGTCGACTTCGGCATGCTCGAATTCAGCATCCGTCAGGATCTGGACCAGAACGCTCCGCGCGCCATGTGCGTGCTGCGTCCGTTGAAGGTGGTGATCACCAACTACCCGCAAGACCAGGTCGAGAACCTCGAACTGCCGCGTCATCCGCAGAAAGAAGAGCTGGGCGTGCGCCAGCTGCCGTTCGCCCGTGAAATCTACATCGACCGCGATGACTTCATGGAAGAGCCGCCAAAAGGCTACAAGCGCCTGGAGCCGAACGGCGAAGTGCGCCTGCGCGGCAGCTACGTGATCCGCGCCGACGAAGCGATCAAGGACGCCGACGGCAACATCGTCGAACTGCGTTGCTCCTACGACCCGGAAACACTGGGCAAGAACCCTGAAGGCCGCAAGGTCAAAGGCGTGGTCCACTGGGTGCCGGCGGCGGCCAGCGTCGAGTGCGAAGTGCGTCTGTACGATCGTCTGTTCCGTTCGCCCAACCCTGAGAAGGCCGAAGACAGCGCCAGTTTCCTGGACAACATCAACCCTGACTCGCTGCAAGTGCTCACCGGTTGTCGTGCCGAGCCTTCGCTGGGCAACGCACAGCCGGAAGACCGTTTCCAGTTCGAGCGCGAAGGTTACTTCTGCGCCGATATCAAGGACTCGAAGCCCGGTCGTCCGGTGTTCAACCGTACCGTGACCTTGCGTGATTCGTGGGGCCAGTGATTCCAGGAAATGACTAACGTGCTATCGATCTACAACACGCTCACCAAGAGCAAAGAAGTCTTCAAGCCGCTGGATGGCAACAATGTGCGCATGTATGTCTGCGGGATGACCGTGTACGACTACTGCCACATTGGCCACGGCCGCAGCATGGTCGCGTTCGACCTGGTGACCCGCTGGTTGCGTTTCAGCGGTTACAACCTGACGTACGTGCGCAACATCACCGACATCGAAGACAAGATCATCAATCGGGCCAAGGAGAACGGCGAGCCGTACGACGCCTTGACCGAGCGCATGATCACCGCGATGCACGAGGACGAGGCGCACCTCAACATCCTCAAGCCGGACATGGAACCGCGTGCCACCGATCATATCCCCGGCATGCTGAGCATGATCCAGACCCTGATCGACAAGGGTTACGCCTACGCACCGGGCAATGGCGACGTGTATTACCGCGTCGCCAAATTCATGGGCTACGGCAAGCTGTCGCGCAAGAAGATCGAAGACCTGCGCATCGGCGCGCGGATCGAAGTCGACGAGTCAAAACAGGACCCGCTGGACTTCGTGTTGTGGAAAGCCACCAAACCGGGCGAGCCGAGTTGGCAATCGCCGTGGGGCGCCGGGCGTCCGGGCTGGCACATCGAGTGCTCGGTGATGTCGACCTGCTGCCTGGGCGAGACCTTCGACATTCATGGCGGCGGCAGTGACCTCGAGTTCCCGCACCACGAAAACGAAATTGCCCAGAGCGAAGCGGCGACCGGCAAGACCTACGCCAACGCGTGGATGCATTGCGGGATGATTCGCATCAATGGCGAGAAGATGTCCAAGTCCCTGAACAACTTCTTCACCATTCGCGACGTGCTGGAAAAGTACCACCCGGAAGTCGTGCGTTACCTGCTGGTGTCGAGCCACTACCGCAGCGCGATCAACTACTCGGAAGACAACCTCAAGGACGCCAAAGGCGCCCTCGAGCGTTTCTACCACGCGCTGAAAGGCTTGCCGAACGTGGCGCCGGCTGGCGGCGAAGCGTTTGTCGAGCGCTTCACCCAGGTGATGAACGACGACTTCGGCACGCCGGAAGCCTGCGCGGTGCTGTTCGAGATGGTGCGCGAGATCAACCGTCTGCGCGAGAGCGATCTCGATGCGGCGGCAGGCCTGGCGGCACGCTTGAAGGAACTGGCGAGTGTGCTGGGTGTGTTGCAACTCGAAGCCGATGATTTCTTGCAGGCCGGCGCTGAAGGTCGCGTTGATGCGGCTGAAGTCGATGCGCTGATTGCGGCGCGTCTGGCGGCGCGGGCCGGTAAGGACTGGGCCGAATCCGACCGCATCCGCGACCAGCTCACCGCGATGGGCGTGGTGCTGGAAGACGGCAAGGGCGGCACGACCTGGCGGTTGGCTGACTGACTGCTGCGTTCGTTACAAACAAAACCCGCCTTGTGCGGGTTTTTTTATGCGCAAGGATTTAGTAGTGCGGTGTCTGGGCTGACACCATCGCGGGCAAGCCCGCTCCCACAATAGATCGGGTGCGTTCGTAAGTATTGTGTTCACCGCAGACCCACTGTGGGAGCGAGCTTGCTCGCGATGATCTGGAGCCAAACACCATCATTGCGGCATGCCTGTTACTCAACCTGGCGCAGGCGTTTGTAAAGGGTATTGCGACTAACGCCCAACCGCCGGGCCAAATGGGAGATGTTGCCCCCGGCCGCCTGCAACTGCCGGTTCAAATCCTCGGCATCATTCAAATCCACCGCCAACGGTTCCGGCGAGTCAACCGGTTCCATCTCCAGGTCGACAAAAAAATCATCCGGCAAATGCTCCGGCCGCACCGGCTGCTCTTCGGCCATGGCCAGCTCGACCTGCATCACGCTGCTGACCTGGCGCAAATTCCCCGGCCATGGATGACGGCCGAACAACTCCATGACCTCGCGACTTAACCCGGCCCATTGCGACGGCTCGCGATGCTGTTCCCACAAACGCTTGAACAGCGCCTGGCACCGGTGAACGCGCCTTTTTCATATCCAAACAGCTCGGATTCCACCAGTTCGGCGGGGATCGCGGCACAGTTCACGGCAACGGTTGGCTGGTTGAAGATCGCGTAGTAAACATGCTGTTCCAGGCTTTATGAGCGCATCTTGCAAAAATAGAATAAACATCTGCCTCGATTGTCGGGGCCGATGTTTTTCTGAAACTGAATAATAAAATGCTCACCTCATTGCTTGGCGATGCAAAAACATCCAGTCACCCAAAGATTTTGGTTGGAGACGTTACGTCTGCCCATCTTTTTTAAGGAATAGATATTTTTTAGGATGGGCGGATGGAATATTTATCGCTAATGGTGATAAAAAACTGTCATTTATTACAGCTGTTTATTTGTGGTAGTGCATTTATCGTTTGGTGGTGGGCTTTAAGAGTTGGGTGGTGATAAGGATCCCTCTCTTTAAAGTAACTTTTATCATCAAAATGAAAGGATTGAGAAATGTCTAACTCTCATTTGAAGGCTCTCTATAATTCTTATCCGTCGGGCTATGCTTTTGAAATTTCCAAGATAAATGAGGCTATGGGTGCATTTAGCGGAAGCTATGTTAAGCATAAGTCTGCGACTGAACAAATATCCGGTTATTTCGGATTTAACAAAGAAAAACAGCAAACTGATCTCGTTTTTGAAACTTCGACTGAGAAGTTTGTGATGATGGCAGCTTATCGTAGTGGTGAAACATATTTCGAGACTTGGCACGGAACGCGGACGTCGAAGGTAAATGGAAACGATGTACAGCCCCTGGAGTTTAACGTAGACCTTTCAGGCGAAAGTAGAAGTTGGTTTGGTCAGGTTGGTTCGCATTATTCAGGTGGTGAGGATCTTTAGTTGATGTTTGGGTAGGGGTGAAACTTGTCAGTATATTGGCCCTGTGATTTAAATTACTGATTGGGCTGCATAATAAATAAGGGAGGGGATCACCGTCCCTTATTTATTGTCCGCTCCTAAACTATGCACAGGCAAGATCGATTCGGACTGACGCAAGCGCTTGTAAAGCGTATTGCGACTCACCCCAAGCCTGCGCGCCAAATGGGATATGTTGCCCCCAGCCGCCTGCAACTGCCGGTTCAAATCCTCGGCATCATTCAAATCCACCGCCAACGGTTCCGGCGAGTCAACCGGCTCCATCTCCAGGTCGACAAAAAAATCATCCGGCAAATGCTCCGGCCGCACCGGTTGTTCCTCGGCCATGGCCAGCGCGACCTGCATCACGCTGCTGACCTGGCGCAAATTCCCCGGCCATGGATGACGGCCGAACAACTCCATGACCTCGCGACTTAACCCGGCCCATTGCGATGGCTCGCGATGCTGTTCCCACAAACGCTTGAACAGCGCCTGCTTGTCACTACGTTCGCGCAGCGGGGGCAGTTCCAGGGTCAAACCGCCAATCCGGTAATAGAGGTCTTCACGAAACCGGCCCAACTGCACCTGTTCACGCAATGAGCGGTTGGTCGCCGAGATAATCCGGATGTCTACCGCGAACAACTCGCTACTGCCCACCGGCTGCACGCAACGCTCCTGCAAGACCCGCAGCAGCCGTGCCTGAGTCGGCAGCGGCATGTCACCAATTTCATCGAGGAACAACGTGCCTTTATCGGCCTTGCGAATCAGCCCGATGCTGCCTTTCTGATTGGCACCGGTGAACGCGCCTTTTTCATATCCAAACAGCTCGGACTCCACCAGTTCGGCGGGGATCGCCGCACAGTTGACGGCAATGAACGGTTGTTTGCTCCGTGAGCTGGCCTGATGCAACGCTTTGACGAACACTTCCTTGCCGACCCCGGTCTCGCCATGGATCAGCAGTGGAATGTCTTTCTCCAGCAGACGCTCGGCTTGGCGCACGGCTTTTTCCACGCGGCTGTCGCCAAAGTGCAGGCTGCTGAGGCTGATCCCGACGGGAGCGGCCACGGCGGGTTCAGCGCTCTTGTTTTCAGAACTCTTGTTCTCAGCGAACAGCCGCGCCTGAATCGGTGCCTGTTTGGGTCGCTTCAACACACACTGAAAGCGATTGCGCCCGGAGGCTTGCAAGGCAAACGGCAGGCCGTCCGGTTGGTTCAGCAGTTCCAGCAAGGACACTTTGAACAAACTCTCGACACTGACCCGCGACAGGCTGATACCCAGCAGATTGTCGGCCCGGCGATTGGCCGACAGCACCTGACCCGTCTCATCGAAAATCAACAACCCGGCCCATTGGCTGTCGAGGTTGTTCAGCCCGGTGTTGAACGTCAACTGGAAATGCTGGCCATGGAACAGGTTGAGGATCAGCCGGTTTTCCACGGTCTGACTCATCATCTTGACCATGCCGAGGGTGTGGGAGGGCGGCAGGTAGCTGTCGCTGGACACGTCCAGCACCGCGATCACTTTGCGTTCGGCGTCGAAAATCGGTGCAGCGGAACCGGTCATGAACCGGTTGGCTTTCAGAAAGTGTTCATCGTGTTCGATGTGCACCGCCTGCTCGCACGCCAGTGCGGTGCCAATCGCGTTGGTGCCGCTGCAGCGTTCCATCCAGCTCGCTCCGGCGTTGAAACCCCGGGTCAGGCCGGGTTCGATAAAGCGCTGGGTGCCCCACGACGTCAGCACCTGGCCCTGATTGTCGGCGAGCATGATCAGGCAATTGGAGTTGCTGAGGATGTTTTCGTAATAGGGCAGGACTTCCTGATGCGTGGTCTGCACCAGTGAATGCTGGCTCTCCAGCAACTGCGCGATGCCGTCGGCGGGTAACTGATCAAAGGTCGGTGCGCTGTGATGATTGAGGCCGAACGCGCGGCAGCGCGACCAGGAGTCCTGGATGATCGCGTCGTGGGAGAGCGGCGAGGCGGGTGCGGCCATGGCAGTCGATCTCTGAACAAAGCTTTTATTGTTGTTATGGGTATTACCTTGTGGGAGCGGGCTTGCTCGCGAAAGCGCTGGGTCAGTCAGCATTGATGTCGACTGGCATAGCGCTTTCGCGAGCAAGCCCGCTCCCACAGGTTTTGCGTCTTTGACCGTGATCCGGGAAAGGCTAAAAGCCTCCGTAGAGTGTTGTTCACTATTGTTCATTGTCAACCGCCGAACTGTTCAATTGTTCAGTCGCGGTTGTTCATTTCTGTTCAGCAACGAACGCGGTTTTTCGCGTTTTTCAAGGATTCCCAAGCAGGATCAACAGCTTGTGATTTCTGGCACGAATGTCGCTATATTGCTCCGGTCGCTTGACTCCAATAATAAAAAGGCCGAGCCATGTCATTAACCCTGGAGCACGTCAGCCGTACCGTCGAGGGCCAGACCTGGATCGACGATGCGTGCCTGAGTTTCGAACCCGGATCTTTCAACGTTTTGCTGGGGCGCACGCTCTCCGGCAAAACCAGCCTGATGCGCTTGATGGCCGGTCTGGACAAGCCCGACAGCGGCCGCATCCTGATGAACGGCGTCGACGTCACCCAACGCCCGGTGCGCTTGCGCAACGTGTCGATGGTCTATCAGCAGTTCATCAATTACCCGACCATGACCGTCTTCGAAAACATCGCCTCGCCGTTGCGCCAGGGCGGTGTGTCCAACGAGCTGATCCAGAGCAAAGTGCTGGAAACCGCGAAGATGCTGCGCATCGAGAAATTTCTCCAGCGCCATCCCCTCGAACTCTCCGGCGGCCAGCAACAACGCACGGCCATGGCCCGGGCGCTGGTCAAGGACGCCGAGCTGATCCTGTTCGATGAGCCGCTGGTCAACCTCGACTACAAGCTGCGCGAAGAACTGCGCCAGGAGATGCGCGAGCTGTTCAAGGCGCGGCACACCATTGCGATTTACGCCACCACCGAGCCCAACGAAGCGCTGGCGCTGGGCGGCACCACGACCATTCTTCACGAAGGTCGGGTGATTCAGAGCGGCAGGTCGTCCGAGGTCTATCACCAGCCGCAAACCGTGCTCGCGGCTGAGCTGTTCTCCGAGCCGCCGATCAACCTGATGCCAGGGCGGATTGCCGGTAACGAGGTCAGTTTCGCCAACTTCGTGCACTTTCCGTTGAACGTCGATTTGCGCCCGGTGGGCGAGGGCGAGTTCCGTTTCGGCGTGCGTCCGAGCCATATTTCGCTGGTGCCGAGCAACGACGATGACCTCGAACTGGCGGTGACCGTCGAGGTCGCCGAGATCAGCGGCTCGGAAACGTTCCTGCACGTGCGCAACGAGCATTTCCTGTTGGTGCTGCACTTGCCCGGCGTCCACGAATACGACGTCGACGCGCCGATTCGCATCTACATCCCGACCCATAAACTGTTTGTGTTCGATGCGCAGGGGCGGCTGATCCAGGCGCCTGGTCGTCGCATCGCGAGGGTTGCCTGATGGCCGAAATCCGTTTGCACAACCTCGCCCACAGCTATACCGCTACGCCGAGCGGCCCCGAGGATTACGCGATCCGCGAGATGGACCACGTCTGGGAGCAGGGCGGCGCTTATGCGTTGCTCGGGCCTTCGGGGTGCGGCAAGTCGACCTTGCTCAATATCATTTCCGGGCTGCTCAGCCCGTCCCAGGGCCAGGTGCTGTTCGATAGCAAAGTGGTCAACGACCTGACCCCGGAAAAGCGCAACATCGCGCAGGTTTTCCAGTTTCCGGTGGTCTACGACACCATGACGGTGTTCGACAACCTGGCGTTTCCGCTGCGCAACCAGGGCATGGCCGAGGCGAGAATTCACAGCAAGGTGCAGGAAATTGCCGAAGTCCTCGACCTCCAGGCCTTGCTCGGCAAAAAGGCGCGCAACCTCACCGCCGATGAAAAACAGAAGGTCTCCATGGGGCGCGGTCTGGTGCGCGACGACGTCTCGGCGATCCTGTTCGATGAACCGCTGACGGTGATCGACCCGCACTTGAAGTGGAAGCTGCGGCGCAAGCTCAAGCAGATCCACGAGCAGTTCAACATCACCATGGTCTACGTCACCCACGATCAGCTCGAAGCGTCGACCTTCGCCGACAAGATCGCGGTGATGTACGGCGGGCAGATCGTGCAGTTCGGCACGCCACGGGAATTGTTCGAGCGGCCGAGCCACACCTTTGTCGGTTATTTCATCGGCAGCCCGGGGATGAACCTGATCGAAGTGCAGCCACAGCCGGGTGGCGTCGGTTTCGCGTCGACGCACTTGCCCCTTTCTGACGAGATGCAGCAACAGATCGCCGATAAACCGTGGAAAACCCTGAAGGTCGGGATTCGGCCCGAATTCGTCCATGTGTGGGACGAGCCGTTTGATGACGCGATGCAGGCAAAAGTCGTACACGTCGAAGACTTGGGCACCTACAAGATCATGACCCTGAACCTTGATGGCGCACCGCTGAAAGTACGGCTGACCGAAGACAAACCGGTGCCCGAAGGCACGGCCTACATCAGTTTTCCGGCGCAGTGGCTGTTGGTCTATGCCGACGATTACCTGCTGACCGCGCAAACAGCTATTCCCGTGCAAACCACTAGCGGAGCGCAGCCATGAACAAGGTGCAAAACAACAAGGCCTGGTGGCTGGTGATGCCGGTGTTCCTGCTGGTGGCATTCAGTGCGGTGATCCCGATGATGACCGTGGTCAATTATTCGGTGCAGGACATCTTCGACCAGTCCAGCCGCTACTTTGTCGGCGCCGACTGGTACAAGCAGGTGCTGCTCGATCCACGGTTGCATGACTCGCTGCTGCGCCAGTTCATTTACTCGGCGTGTGTGTTGCTGATCGAAATCCCGCTGGGCATCGCCATCGCCCTGACCATGCCGACCAAGGGGCGCTGGTCGTCGCTGGTGCTGATCATTCTGGCGATACCGCTGCTCATTCCATGGAACGTGGTCGGCACCATCTGGCAGATTTTCGGCCGGGCCGACATTGGGCTGCTCGGTTCGAGCCTCAATGCCATGGGCATCAACTACAACTACGCGGCCAATACCATGGACGCCTGGGTCACCGTGCTGGTGATGGACGTCTGGCACTGGACCTCGCTGGTGGCGCTGTTGTGTTTCTCGGGCCTGCGGGCCATTCCGGACGTGTATTACCAGGCGGCGCGCATTGACCGCGCCTCGGCCTGGGCGGTGTTCCGGCACATTCAGTTGCCCAAGCTGAAAAGCGTGCTGTTGATCGCGGTGATGCTGCGGTTCATGGACAGTTTCATGATCTACACCGAGCCGTTTGTGCTGACCGGTGGCGGGCCGGGCAATGCCACGACCTTCCTCAGTCAGACGTTGACGCAGATGGCCGTAGGGCAATTCGATCTCGGCCCTGCGGCGGCTTTTTCGCTGGTGTACTTCCTGATCATCCTGTTGGTGTCCTGGCTGTTCTTCACCGCCATGACTCACTCTGACGCCAACCGCTGAGGCCTGCCATGAGCAAGAGAAAGCTGATCCCGTTGCTGGTCTACATCCTGTTCCTGCTGGTGCCGATCTACTGGCTGCTGAACATGTCCTTCAAGACCAACACCGAAATCCTCGGCGGCCTGACGCTGTTTCCACAGGATTTCACCATCGCCAACTACAAGGTCATCTTCACCGACCCGAGTTGGTACAACGGTTATCTGAACTCGCTGTACTACGTCAGCCTGAACACGGTGATCTCGCTGAGCGTGGCGTTGCCGGCGGCGTATGCGTTCTCGCGTTATCGCTTCCTCGGCGACAAGCATCTGTTTTTCTGGCTACTGACTAACCGCATGGCGCCGCCGGCGGTGTTCCTGCTGCCGTTCTTCCAGCTGTATTCCTCGATTGGTCTGTTCGACACGCACATCGCCGTGGCGCTGGCGCATTGCCTGTTCAACGTGCCGTTGGCGGTGTGGATCCTGGAAGGCTTCATGTCCGGAGTACCGAAAGAGATCGACGAAACGGCCTACATCGACGGCTACAGTTTTCCGAAGTTCTTCGTGAAGATTTTCATCCCGCTGATTGGCTCCGGCATCGGGGTGACGGCGTTCTTCTGCTTCATGTTTTCCTGGGTCGAGTTGCTGCTGGCGCGCACGCTGACGTCGGTCAACGCCAAGCCCATCGCGGCGGTGATGACCCGCACGGTCTCGGCGTCCGGCATCGATTGGGGTGTGCTGGCGGCGGCGGGGGTGTTGACCATCCTGCCGGGCATGCTGGTGATCTGGTTTGTTCGTAACCACGTGGCCAAGGGCTTTGCCCTGGGCCGGGTCTGAGGAGCTGATGATGGAATGGATGAGCTGGACGGTCCCCACGGCAGCGTTTTTCATCGTCATCGGCCTGATTCTGCTGGGCATGACGACCTGGGAATTGCGCTCGCCGAGCGTTCTTCGCAAGGGTTTGTTGCCGATTGCCACCACCCGTGGCGATCGGTTGTTTATCGGTCTTCTCGGCAGCGCCTACCTGCATTTGCTGGTAATCGGCGCCACCGACTGGAGCATCTGGGTAGCGTCCGCGTTGTCCCTGGTGTGGCTGTTGGCTGTGATGCGTTGGGGCTAGTCGAATCGCTCGGCAATGTTGCTCCGAAATCTAAACAGGAGGTCTTATGTTCGACAAAAACAATAAGCTGCGACATAGCATTTCATTGGCAGCCATGCTCGCACTCAGCGGTTTGAGCGCATCTGCCTGGGCGGATGCCTACGAAGACGCGGCGAAAAAATGGATCGGCAGCGAATTCAAACCGTCTACCCTGACGGCCGATCAGCAGCTCGAGGAATTGAAGTGGTTCATCAAGGCGGCCGAGCCGTTTCGCGGGATGAACATCAAGGTTGTCTCGGAAACTCTGACCACCCACGAATATGAGTCCAAGGTGCTGGCCAAGGCCTTTACCGAGATCACCGGGATCAAGCTGACCCACGACTTGCTGCAAGAAGGCGATGTGGTGGAAAAGCTGCAAACCGTGATGCAGTCGGACAAGAGCATTTATGACGGCTGGGTCAACGACTCGGATTTGATCGGTACGCACTTTCGCTACGGCAAGACCGAATCCATCACCGACCTGATGGCCAACGAAGGCAAGGACTTCACCTCGCCGACCCTGGACATCAAGGACTTCATTGGCATTTCCTTCACGACGGCGCCGGACGGCAAGATCTATCAACTGCCCGACCAGCAGTTCGCCAACCTCTACTGGTTCCGCGCCGACTGGTTCGAGCGGCCAGAGCTGAAAGCCAAGTTCAAGGAAAAGTACGGCTACGAATTGGGCGTCCCGGTGAACTGGTCGGCCTATGAAGACATCGCCAAGTTCTTCAGCGAAGACGTCAAGGAAATCGACGGCAAGCGCATCTACGGGCACATGGACTACGGCAAGAAAGACCCGTCGCTGGGTTGGCGCTTCACCGATGCCTGGTTCTCGATGGCCGGTGGCGGCGACAAGGGCATCCCCAACGGTTTGCCGGTGGACGAGTGGGGCATTCGCGTCGAGGACTGCCACCCGGTCGGCTCCAGCGTGACCCGCGGTGGCGACACCAACGGCCCGGCGGCGGTCTTCGCCACGCAGAAATACGTCGACTGGCTCAAGGCCTACGCGCCACCGGAAGCGGCGGGCATGACCTTCTCCGAGTCCGGGCCGGTGCCGTCCCAGGGCAACATCGCCCAGCAGATTTTCTGGTACACCGCCTTCACCGCCGACATGACCAAGCCTGGCCTGCCAGTGATGAACGCCGACGGCACGCCGAAATGGCGGATGGCGCCGTCGCCACGCGGGCCTTACTGGGAAGAGGGCATGAAGCTGGGTTATCAGGACGTGGGTTCCTGGACCTTCCTCAAGTCCACGCCGGAGAAACAGAAACTCGCGGCCTGGCTGTACGCGCAGTTCGTGACCTCGAAAACCGTCTCGCTGAAGAAAACCATCGTCGGCCTGACGCCGATTCGCGAGTCGGACATCAACTCGCAAGCCATGACCGACCTGGCACCGAAACTCGGTGGTCTGGTCGAGTTCTACCGCAGTCCGGCCCGTGTGCAATGGACCCCGACCGGGACCAACGTGCCGGACTATCCGCGTTTGGCACAACTGTGGTGGAGCCACATCGCCGAAGCGGCGAGCGGCGAGAAAACCCCGCAACAGGCGCTCGATGGCCTGGCCAAGGACCAGGACGCAATCATGACGCGGCTTGAACGCTCCAAGGTGCAACCGGTGTGCGGGCCGAAGATGAACCCGGAACGGGACGCGCAATACTGGTTCGATCAGCCGGGCGCTCCGAAGCCGAAACTGGCGAACGAGAAGCCCAAAGGCGAAACCGTGAGCTACACCGAACTGCTGAAATCGTGGGCGAATGCGCCGAAGTAAGCGGTTGGATGGCGTGAAGTGAACGGCACCGCGAGGTGCCGTTTTTATTGGTGTCTGTGCCAGCGCCGTCGTCGGAACGCCGCCCGGAGCAGGCGCGCCTGAGTCGCTAATCGGCCGATACCGGAAACCCCAGCCGGAACACCGTTGTCCGCCCAGGCACGCTTTCAACCTCGGCCACGCCTTGATGCAGGCTCATGATCGAACGCACGATGGCCAGACCCAGGCCGGTGCTGCCCTGCGCGCGTGAGCGACTGCTGTCGACCCGGTAAAAGCGGTCGAACAAATGTTCCAGATGTTGCGCCTCGATACCCGCCCCCGGATTGCTCACCGACAGCGAAACCTCGCTGGCCCCGTGGTCAATCAGCAGACTGATCGGCTGGCCTGCCGGGCAGTGGCGCAGGGCATTGGACAGCAGATTCGAGATCGCCCGTTGAATCATCAACCGGTCGCCGAGCACTCGCCCATGGCCGACGACGTTCAGGCTGATGCGCTTCTCTTGCGCCGACAGGGAAAACAGGTCGGCCACTTTCAACGCCTCCTCTTCCAGGGTGATCAATTCGAAAGGCGCGACCGCCGCCGGCTGGCTGACCTGTGCCAGAAACAGCATGTCCGAGACAATGCGCGCCACACGCTCCAGTTCTTCGGTGCAAGACGCCAACACGGTTTTGTACTCGTCAGCCGTCCGTTCCCTGGACAACGTGACCTGGGCCTTGCCCATCAGGTTGTTGATCGGCGAGCGCAGTTCGTGAGCGAGGTCATCGGAGAACTGCGACAACTGCTGCACGCCGCTGTCGAGGCGGTTCAGCATGAAGTTGATGCCCCGAGCCAGCTCGCTGAGTTCCTGGGGCATCTTGACCACCGACAGCCGATGACTGAGGTCTTGCGCCGAGACCATCGCCGCCACTTTGCGAAACTCGCGCAACGGCGCCAGCCCTCGCTGGACAACGGCCCAGGCACTGATGCCGATCAGGATCAGCAACAGCGGCACGGCAATCAGCGTCGAGCGCAGATACGCGCTGAGCAGGGCGTCATCGTTGGCACTGTCGATCGACAACAAGACCGCTGCGTTCGTCCCGTCCTTGAGCCGCACCAGCCTTGACGCGGTGAGGAATCGCCGACCTTCTGCATCGGTGTGCTTGGCGTATGACAGGGTGTCGGTCACCGTGCCGGCCGCTTTCAACTCGATGCGCGGGTCGGTCATGCCCGAACCCGACTTCAGCAACGGCGTGCGCCGGTTGTCGCGGTCGTAAATGGTCAGGGTCAGGTTGTCGTGCCCCATGACTTGATCGAGCAAGGTGTGGGGCTGCGTATTGATTTCGCCCGCCGCGCCGTACAGCGACAGGCTGTGTTCGACCTGCTCCATCTTCTTCGCCAGGCTGTCTCTGGATAAGGTGTTCAATTCGTGAGTCAGGGCGAAGAAGGCCAGTATCGCCAGGAGCACCACCAACAGGGCGCCGAGCACACTGACCGTCAAGCCGAGCCGCAACGACAGGCTGGCCGGCTTCATTCCCGCGCCTCCAGCACGTAGCCGACGCCACGCATGGTATGGATCAGCTTGCTGTCGAACGGGTCATCGATTTTTGCCCGCAGCCGGCGGATCGAGACTTCGACCACGTTGGTGTCACAGTCGAAGTTCATGTCCCAGACCAGCGAAATGATCTGGGTACGGGTCAGCACTTCACCGGACTGGCGCATCAGCAGGTGCAGCAGGGCAAATTCCTTGGTCGTCAGATCGATGCGTTGCTCGCCGCGAAAGGCGCGATGCCGCCCCGGATCGAGTTCGAGATCGGCGACCTTGAGCACCTGCGGCACGGGGATCTGTTCGCTGCGGCGCATCAGGGAGCGCACGCGTGCCAGCAGTTCCGGAAACTCGAACGGCTTGACCAGGTAATCGTCGGCGCCCAGATCCAGGCCACGGATCTTGTCGGTCAGGCGACCCCGTGCGGTCAGCATCATTACGCGGGTGGTGCAGGTGCGACGCAGTTGTTCCAGCACGCCCCAGCCATCCAGTTCCGGCAGGTTGACGTCCAGTATCACCAACTCATAAACCTGTTGCCGGGCCAGGTGCAGACCGTCGGCACCGTTGGCCGCACGATCAACGATATAGCCACTTTCTGTCAGGCCCTGATGCAAGTATTCGGCAGTTTTAAGCTCGTCCTCAACGACAAGGATTCGCATGGTAAGTCACCACTTGTTTTAACGGATCATTAATTAAGGTGGTCGGGAAAGTTGTTGTTTTTTTTAAGGTCTTCCGAACGGATTTAATAACAGCTTAATGCGTGGGGTGTTGCTCCGGCGGTGAAGTCTCCTGGTGAAAGCCGGCACAATAAAGTCTTTAGGGGCTACAGAGTCAATCAGATTTGTCTGCGTTGAGCCCCGTAAATACTGGGCTGCGACAGCGTGTCGCAGAAGGCGGTGCCAATAGCCGTCGAGCCCCATGGGAACTTCAATAGGGCAAGTACTGATGGGCAGATAGAGCCGGGTTATTTGTTTCGTTGTATTGCTGTGTTGATGTTTGCCGCTGGCATGCTAGAGCAAAACAACGTGGCCAAACCGTGGATAACGTATTTGTAATGTTCCAGTCACCTTGTCGATAAGTTCAAAACCCTACCGTGGCGGCATCGAAGATTCTTGATTTAAAAAGGAAGTATTCAATTGCCCGGGTTTAAAGAACTGACGGCGCGTCCACGCCTGAAAAAAACACGTCGGGTGGTGACCGTCACCTGCTTTCTGTTATTGGCGGGCCCCGGATTTGCCGCTGATTCGCCGGTGTCGACCCTGACCCTCGATCAGGCCTTGCAAGCGGCGTTCGCCGGCAACCCTGATCTGGCGGCCGCGCAATGGGAAATCGGCATTGCCCAAGGCGATCGGCAGCAGGCCGGTTTGATCCCCAATCCCGAGGTGTCGTGGGAGGCGGAGGATACGCGCCGCAACTCGAGAACCACCACGGTGATGATCAACCAGCCGATTGAACTGGGCGGCAAGCGCGGTGCGCGGATCGATGTCGCCAGCCGCGCCCAGGATGCCGCCGGTATCGCCTTGGAGCGCCAGCGCAATGCCTTGCGGGCGGACGTGATTCAGGCGTTTTCCGGCGCGCAAACGGCGCAGCAGCGATTGCAATTGTCCGGTCAGTCGCTGGCGCTCGCCGAGCACGGTTTGCGGGTGGCACAAGGGCGCATCCAGGCAGGCAAATCGTCGCCGGTCGAAGGCACGCGGGCGCAGGTGCAAGTGTCCGAAGTGCGTCTGGAATTGAGTCGGGCCGAACGTGATCGAGCCAACGCCTATCAGCAATTGGCACAGGTCATGGGCGCGCCATTGCCGACGACAACCCGGGTGCAAGTTGCCGCTGAGGAATTGTCCATCGTGCCGCCGCCGGACCGGTTGCTGGAGCGTTTGAACGAGACCGCCGAGCTGCGCCTGGCCAGATTGCAGATCGAGCAGCGCGAGGCTTCATTGGGGCTGGAGAAGGCCCAGCGGATTCCCGACCTGACCGTGAGTGTCGGCAGCCAGTACGACGAACTGGAGCGCGAACGCGTCAACGTCGTCGGCCTGTCGATGCCGATTCCATTGTTCAACCGCAATCAGGGCAATGTGCTGGCGGCCGCCCGGCGCACCGATCAGGCGCGGGATTTGCGCAACGCGACCGAACTGCGCTTGCGCACGGAAATCCAGGCCACGCTGACGCAGTGGCAGACCGCCAACGGCGAAGTCCAGGCGTTCAACCGCACCATCCTGCCCGCGGCGCAACGTGCGGTCGAGAGCGCCACGCAGGGCTTCGAAATGGGCAAGTTCGGTTTCCTCGACGTGCTGGATGCCCAGCGAACCCTGATCGACGCGCGTTCCCAGTACATCCAGGCCGTTGCCGAGGCAACACAGGCCCGGGTACGCATCGAACGCATTTTCGGCGATGTCGACGCATTCGGCGTCAGCCCCTGAATTTCAACTGTCAGCGAACTGCGCGGCCGAATCGATGGCGTGACGCAGAGGAGTTTCCATGGATAAAAAACTGATCGTGGTCGCCGTGGCGACCTTAACCCTGGGCATCGGTATCGGCTCGTTGTGGGTGGGCAACGCGGCCACCGACGCCCACGCCGAAGAAGCGACGGAGCATGCCGATCATGCTGAAGAGGGCGCCCCGGCCGGCGGTGAACATGCCGAGGGTGAACATGCCGAGGGTGAAAGCGAAGAGGGGCACCTGAGCCTCAGCGCCGAGCAGATCGCGGCGGCGGGTATCCAGTTGGCCGAAGCCCGCGCGCAAAGCATCCATTTGATGTTGCCGTTTCCGGGCGAAGTGCGCTTCGACGAAGACCGTACCGCGCACGTGGTGCCGCGCGTGCCGGGCGTGGTCGAGTCGGTGTCGGTCAATCTCGGGCAGTCGGTGAAGAAAGGTCAGTTACTGGCGGTGATCGCCAGTCAGCAGATTTCCGAGCAACGCAGCGAGCAGGCTGCGGCGCAGCGGCGACTGGCGCTGGCGCGCACGACGTACGAGCGCGAGAAGAAACTCTGGCAGGACAAGATTTCCGCCGAACAGGATTTCCTTCAGGCCCGACAGGCGTTGGAAGAGGCTGAAATCGCCCTGAACAACGCTCGGCAAAAGATCAGCGCACTCAGCGGCAGCGTAGTTGCCACCGGTGGCAATCGCTATGAGCTGCGCGCGCCGTTCGACGGCGTGGTGGTGGAAAAACACCTGACCCCCGGCGAGGTGGTCGACGAAACCACCAGCGCCTTCACGCTCTCGGACTTGTCGCGGGTGTGGGTGACGTTCGGCGTTTCGCCCAAGGACCTGACCAAGGTCCAGGTCGGCAAACCGGTTACGGTCAGCGCGCCGGAACTGAACGCCGAAGTCGCCGGCACCGTGGCCTATGTCGGCAGTTTGCTGGGCGAACAGACGCGCACCGCAACGGTTCGGGTCACGCTGGAAAACCCCCAGGGTTCGTGGCGTCCGGGGTTGTTCGTGACTGCGCTGGTCGCAACCGACAGCCGCCAGGCCAAGGTCGTCGTGCCCGAAACCGCGATCCAGACCGTGGAGGACAAGCCCACGGTATTCGTGCGCACCGCCGACGGCTTCAAGGCGCAGCCGGTGGCATTGGGCAGTCGCGCGGCCGGTCAGGTGGAAATCACCCAGGGGCTGGAGGCCGGTGCTCAGGTCGCCGCTGGCGGCAGCTTCGTTCTCAAATCGGAACTGGGCAAAGCCTCGGCTGAGCATTCCCATTGAAACAGCGAACCAAAGACGCCCACCGATCCGTACCCTCGACGAGAAGGTTCTCATGTTCGAACGCCTGATCCAGTTTGCCATCGAGCAGCGCATCATCGTGCTGCTCGCCGTTCTCCTCATGGCCGGCCTCGGCATCGCCAGCTACCAGAAGCTGCCGATCGACGCCGTGCCGGACATCACCAACGTCCAGGTGCAAATCAACACCGGCGCGGCCGGGTTCTCGCCGCTGGAAACCGAGCAGCGCATCACGTTCCCGATTGAAACCGCGATGGCCGGTCTGCCCGCGCTGGAGCAGACCCGTTCGCTGTCACGCTCGGGGTTGTCGCAAGTCACGGTGATTTTCAAGGACGGCACCGATCTGTTCTTTGCCCGGCAATTGGTCAACGAGCGATTGCAAATCGCCAAGGAGCAATTGCCCGAAGGCGCCGAAGCGCTGATGGGGCCGATCTCCACCGGGTTGGGCGAGATTTTCCTATGGACGGTCGAGGCACAGGAGGGCGCCTTGAAGGACGATGGCAGCGCCTACACGCCCACCGATCTGCGGGTGATTCAGGACTGGATCATCAAGCCGCAACTGCGCAACGTCCCCGGTGTGGCCGAGATCAACACCATCGGCGGGTTCGCCAAGGAGTACCAGATTGCCCCCGATCCGAAACGGCTGGCGGCCTACAAACTGACGCTGGCCGACCTGGTGACGGCGCTGGAGCGCAACAACGCCAACGTCGGTGCCGGTTACATCGAGCGCAGCGGCGAGCAGTTGCTGATTCGTGCGCCGGGGCAAGTGGCAAGCACCGAGGACATCGCCAATATCGTCATGGCCAACGTCGATGGCACGCCGATCCGCATCAAGAATGTGGCCACCGTGGACATCGGTCGCGAACTGCGCAGCGGCGCCGCCACCGAAAACGGTCGCGAAGTGGTGCTCGGGACCGTGTTTATGCTGATCGGTGAAAACAGCCGCACGGTCTCGCAGGCAGTGGCGAGCAAGCTTGAACAGATCAACCGATCCCTGCCCAAGGGCGTGGTCGCGGTGCCGGTGTATGACCGCACGCACCTGGTCGACAAAGCCATCGCCACCGTGAAGAAGAACCTGATCGAAGGGGCGATTCTGGTCATCGCGATTCTGTTCCTGTTCCTGGGCAACATCCGCGCGGCGCTGATTACCGCGATGGTGATTCCGTTGTCGATGCTGTTCACATTCACCGGCATGTTCAGCAACAAGGTCAGCGCCAACCTGATGAGCCTCGGCGCGCTCGACTTCGGCATCATCGTCGACGGCGCGGTGGTGATCGTCGAAAACACCCTGCGACGGCTGGCCCATGCGCAACAACGGTACGGGCGTTTGTTGACCCGCTCCGAACGTTTCCACGAGGTGTTTGCAGCGGCCAAAGAAGCACGGCGACCGCTGATTTTCGGCCAGTTGATCATCATGGTCGTGTACCTGCCGATCTTCGCGTTGAGCGGGGTCGAAGGCAAAATGTTCCACCCGATGGCGTTCACCGTGGTGATCGCACTGCTGGGCGCCATGCTGTTGTCGGTAACCTTCGTGCCGGCGGCCATCGCGCTGTTCGTCACCGGCAAAGTCAAAGAAGAAGAGGGCGCGGTGATGCGCGGCGCGCGTCAGGTGTATGCGCCGGCGCTGGCCTGGGTCATGTCCCATCGCGCCGTGGCGGTAGGCATGGCGCTGGGGGTGGTTGCGCTCAGCGGCGTGGTGACCAGCCGCATGGGCAGCGAGTTTGTGCCGAGCCTCAGCGAAGGCGACTTTGCCCTGCAAGCCTTGCGCGTGCCGGGCACCAGCCTGACCCAGTCGGTCGACATGCAGAAGCGTCTGGAAACGTTAATTCTCGACAAGGTGCCGGAAGTCGAGCGCGTATTTGCCCGGACAGGTACCGCCGAGATCGCTTCCGACCCGATGCCGCCGAACATTTCCGACAGCTACGTGATGCTCAAGCCCAAGGAGCAGTGGCCGGACCCCGGCAAATCCCGCGAGACCCTGATGACCGAGCTGCAACAAGCCGCCGCGATGCTGCCGGGCAGCAACTATGAACTGTCGCAGCCGATTCAGCTGCGCTTCAACGAACTGATTTCCGGCGTGCGCAGTGACGTCGCGGTCAAAGTGTTCGGTGATGACATGGAGGTGCTCAATGCCACGGCGGCGAAGATTGCCGCGGCCCTGCAGAAGGTCAATGGCGCGTCCGAGGTCAAGGTCGAGCAAACCACCGGCCTGCCGGTGCTGACCATCAACATCGACCGCGACAAGGCGGCGCGCTATGGGCTCAACGTCGGCGATGTGCAGGACACCCTGGCGGTGGCGGTCGGTGGGCGGCAGGCGGGCACGCTGTATGAAGGTGATCGACGTTTCGACATGGTGGTGCGTCTGTCCGACGCCATGCGCAAGGACATCGAAGGCTTGTCGGCGCTGCTGATTCCGGTGCCGGCGCTGCTCAACGGCAGTGCCGACCGGATCGGCTTCATCGCCCTCAAGGAAGTGGCCAGTCTGGACCTGGTCCTGGGGCCGAATCAGGTCAGCCGCGAAAATGGCAAGCGTCTGGTGATCGTCAGCGCCAACGTGCGTGGACGGGATATCGGCTCGTTCGTTGCCGAGGCGGGCGAGGTGATCGAGCGTGATGTGCAGGTGCCGGCGGGTTACTGGACCAGTTGGGGCGGCCAGTTCGAGCAGTTGCAGTCGGCGGCCAAGCGCTTGCAGATTGTGGTGCCGGTGGCATTGCTGCTGGTGTTCGGGCTGCTGTTCATGATGTTCAACAATTTGAAGGACGGGTTGTTGGTGTTCACCGGGATTCCGTTTGCCCTGACCGGTGGCGTCATGGCGTTGTGGTTGCGCGATATCCCGTTGTCGATTTCGGCGGGCGTCGGGTTCATTGCGCTGTCGGGCGTGGCGGTGCTCAACGGCCTGGTGATGATTGCGTTCATTCGCAACCTTCGCGAGGAAGGGCGCTCACTCACTGACGCCATCAACGAAGGTGCGCTCACACGCCTGCGACCGGTATTGATGACGGCACTGGTGGCGTCACTGGGGTTCATTCCGATGGCCCTGGCGACGGGCACGGGGGCGGAGGTGCAGCGACCGCTGGCGACGGTGGTGATTGGCGGGATTCTGTCGTCGACGATTCTGACGCTGCTGATATTGCCGGCCCTGTATCAGTTGGCGCATCGGCGTGAAGAAGACGCCGCTTGAAGCCCCGCAGGTAATGTCCCTGTGGGCGCGAGCCTGCCCGCGGTGCAATCGCTCAGTCAGCAAGGTGCTGACTGAGCGGCCTGACACATTGGTTTTGGGCGCTGATTGAAATCAGTGGCCGTCACATAACGGATATGTAATTTCAGCGCCACCGTCATGAAAGGTTCGAATTGTTACCTTGATCACGTTAGTTAATTAAACGAGGAATCAAGCATGAAACTTGTACAACTGAGTGCGTTTGCAGCAGCGCTGGCGATGTCTACCCTGGCCGTGGCTGAGGGCGGTGGCGACAGGACCTTCGAAAAAATGATGGCTTCCAACGGCCGCTCGATGGAGGTGTTTGTGGCAAAAGAGCAGGCCCGTGATCCGGTTGTCGTGAACGAAAAAAAGGATCAGAAAACCCAGGATCTGTAAGTGCGCCAAACGTGAACAAGCCCGTCATCGAACACCGATGGTGGGCTTTTTTATGAGTGAGGTTTGAAGGTGGAAAAGATGAAATTGATCAAGTTGATGGCGGTCACCGGGCTGATGGCGGCGTCACTGAACGTGTTGGCTGAAGGTGGCGGTGACAAGACGTTCGAGCGAATGCTCAGTGCCAACGACAAAGCCATGGAGCAATACGCCGCCAACCAGGGCAAGCCCGCGCCGGTGGTCAAGAACTACGAATACGGGATGAAACTGGATGTGGTCAAAGTGGTGAGTGTTGTGCGGCCGCAGGTCGATTGCGCCGTAGTCCCTACGGCGATGACCTATGAAGATTCTCAGGGCCAACTGAACACGATCAAATACAGCGTGGCGGGGGAGTGCCGTAAGCGCGGTGGTTGACACCGGTATTCATCAACCCGCCCGGTTCATGTCGAATGAGTCGGGCTTTTTTATGGGTGAGGTTTTGCGCCGGTCATAAAAAAGGCGTCCCGAAGGACGCCAAAAGATTCACCTCTTACCAAAGGAGCAGGAGCTTCTAAAGGTGAATAGTGCAGACGCGGTAAACCTTAAAGAATCGCCAACGGATACTCGACAATCACCCGTACTTCATCCAGGTCCGACTCGAACGCCGTGGCGCGGGTGGTGGCCTGGCGCAAACGCAGCGACAGGTCTTTGAGCGAGCCGGTCTGGACCACGTATTTGACTTCGATGTCGCGTTCCCAGCGCTTCTGGTCGGTCAACGGATTGCCCTCGGCGTCGCGGCGCATGTACACGGCGTTGGCGTTGGCATAATCGGCGTCGGTGCCACGGGCGTAACGGGTCATGAACGACAATCCCGGCACACCGTAGCTGCTCATGTCGAGGTCGTAGCGCACCATCCAGGAACGTTCCTTGGGCGAGTTGAAGTCGCTGTACTGGATGGAGTTGTCGAGGAAGATCGAGTCGGACTGGCGCAGATAATCGAAGTCGTCGTTGCCGTTGTTGCGCTGATGGGACAGGGCGACGGAGTGGGCCCCGAGTTTGACGCCCACCCGACCGCTCCAGATGTTGTTGTCGAACTCGCCGTACTTTTTCCGTCCCTGGTGGCTGCTGTTGCTGCCGCTGCTCGGCTGGTTGCTGT
>NZ_JBNNWE010000099.1:0-22762 GCF_050280905.1 Pseudomonas sp. NPDC086278 | reverse complement strand
ACAGCAGGATGCGCATCATGGTTGTAGAAGTCTCCTCATGCTAAAGATGTAGCGTACTGCGGGGTATATAAGGTGCTGCACCGGGCTATTCAACCCCCGCATTCCTATGAGACCGACGAGATCATTGTCATCGGCGTCGATACGGAGAAAGCGTGATGAGCAAGTTCATGGATTGGGTTGATGCACGCTTCCCCGCCACCAAAATGTGGGAAGACCATCTCAGCAAGTATTACGCCCCGAAGAACTTCAACTTCTTCTATTTCTTTGGCTCCCTGGCACTGCTCGTTCTGGTCAACCAGATCGTCACCGGTATCTGGCTGACAATGAGCTACACCCCGTCGGCGGAAGAAGCGTTTGCTTCCGTCGAATACATCATGCGCGACGTCGAGTACGGCTCGATCCTGCGTCTGCTGCACTCCACCGGCGCTTCGGCGTTCTTCATCGTGGTTTATCTGCACATGTTCCGTGGCTTGCTCTACGGTTCGTACCAGAAGCCGCGTGAGCTGGTGTGGGTCTTCGGCATGCTGATCTACCTGGCGCTGATGGCTGAAGCCTTCATGGGTTACCTGCTGCCGTGGGGCCAGATGTCCTACTGGGGCGCCCAGGTGATCATCTCGCTGTTCGGTGCGATCCCGGTCATCGGTAACGACCTGACCCAGTGGATTCGTGGTGACTACCTGATTTCCGGTATTACCCTGAACCGCTTCTTCGCCTTGCATGTGGTTGCCCTGCCGATCGTGATTCTGGGTCTGGTGGTGCTGCACGTTCTGGCGCTGCACGAAGTCGGGTCGAACAACCCGGACGGCGTCGACATCAAGAAGCACAAAGACGAAAACGGCGTGCCACTGGACGGCATTGCCTTCCACCCGTACTACACCGTGAAAGATATCGTCGGCGTGGTGGTGTTCCTCTTCATCTTCTGTTCGATCGTGTTCTTCTTCCCGGAGATGGGTGGTTATTTCCTCGAGAAGCCGAACTTTGAAGTGGCGAACGCCTTCAAGACCCCAGAGCACATCGCTCCGGTCTGGTACTTCACCCCGTTCTACGCCATCTTGCGGGCGATCCCGGACAAGCTTCTGGGGGTTATCGCCATGGGCGCGGCCATCGCCGTGCTGTTCGTCCTGCCGTGGCTGGACCGTAGCCCGGTCAAGTCGATGCGCTACAAAGGCTGGCTGAGCAAAATCTGGCTGTGGGTGTTCTGCATCTCGTTCGTGATCCTGGGTGTACTGGGCGTATTGGCCCCGACCCCTGAGCGTACGTTGCTGTCGCAGGTGTGTACCTTCCTGTACTTCGCCTACTTCATTCTGATGCCGTTCTACACCAGGCTCGAGAAGACCAAACCGGTTCCGGAAAGGGTGACTGGCTGATGAAAAAGCTATTTGCTGTATTGATGCTTGCTGCACTGCCAATGTTGTCGTTCGCGGCCGAACACGGTGGTCCGGAGCTGGAAAAAGTCGATATCGACGTTTCTGACAAAGCGGCCATGCAGGACGGCGCACGTACGTTTGCCAACTATTGCATGGGTTGCCACAGCGCCAAGTTCCAGCGCTACGAGCGTGTTGCCGATGACTTGGGCATCCCTCACGACTTGATGCTCTCGAACCTGGTTTTCACCGGTGCCAAGATCGGCGACCACATGAGCATCGGCATGCAACCGGCTGACGCCAAGGCCTGGTTCGGTGCGGCACCGCCGGATCTGACCCTGGTGGCTCGCGTTCGTGGTACCGACTGGCTTTACGGTTACCTGCATTCGTTCTACGAAGACCCGTCGCGTCCTTGGGGCGTGAACAACAAGGTTTTCCCGAACGTCGGCATGCCGAACGTTCTGGTCGGCCTGCAAGGTCGTCAGGTGGTAGGCTGCAAACAGGTTCAAATCGTCGAAGACGGCAAGAAACAATACGATCCGCTGACAGGCACGCCTTTGACCCATGAAGCGTGCGATCAACTGACCGTATTGCCGAAAACCGGCACGCTGAACGCAGAGCAGTTCGATGAGAAGGTCAAGAATCTGGTAACCTTCCTGGCCTATTCGGCCAACCCGGTGAAGCTGCAGCATCAGCGCATCGGTACCTATGTGTTGCTGTACCTGGCGTTCTTCTTCGTATTCGCTTACCTGCTCAAGCGCGAATACTGGAAAGATGTCCATTGATAACGCTGTAAGTAATTGCTGTTAATCGCGCGCGCCCAGGGGCGTCTCTGAAGGTGTAACGAGCCTGGTGATCCAGGCGTTACGGGAGGCGTCCTCTGGGCGCGCGCGTTTTTCCGTTTCCGATAATTTCTACAAGCGAGGAGGACCGCCATGGGCGTGACCAATCGGTTGGCCTGTTACTCCGACCCCGCCGACCACTATTCCCACCGAGTACGCATCGTACTTGCAGAGAAGGGTGTCAGCGCCGAGATCATTTACGTGGAAGCTGGTCGCCAGCCGCCTAAACTGATTGAGGTGAACCCTTACGGAAGCCTGCCCACCCTGGTCGATCGTGACCTGGCGTTGTGGGAGTCGACCGTGGTGATGGAATATCTGGATGAGCGTTACCCGCACCCGCCATTGCTGCCGGTTTATCCTGTGGCGCGTGCAAACAGTCGTCTGCTGATTCATCGCATTCAGCGTGACTGGTGTGGGCTGGTGGATCTGATCCTGGATCCGAAGTCCAAGGAAGCCGCCCGCGTCGTCGCTCGTAAAGAACTGCGCGAAAGCCTGACCGGCGTGTCGCCGCTGTTTGCCGACAAGCCGTTTTTCCTCAGCGAGGAACAAAGTCTGGTGGATTGCTGCCTATTACCAATACTCTGGCGCTTGCCGATTTTGGGTATTGAACTGCCGCGGCCTGCCAAGCCGTTGCTTGATTACATGGAGCGCTCGTTTGCGCGTGAGGCTTTCCAGGCGAGTCTGTCTGGTGTCGAACGCGATATGCGCTAAGGCTTAAGGAGCCGCTATGAACTCCAGTCGACCTTATCTGGTCCGTGCGCTCTACGAGTGGATTGTGGACAACGATTGCACCCCGCACATGCTGGTCAATTCCGAGTATCCGTCGGTGCAGGTGCCTCAGGGTTTTGCCAGTGACGGACAGATTGTCCTGAACGTATCGCCGGCTGCCGTGCGCCATATGCACATGGACAACGATGCGGTGAGCTTCGAAGGTCGCTTCGGTGGCGTGCCACACACCTTGTACGTGCCTATCGCATCGATTCTGGGCATTTACGCCCGGGAGAATGGTCAGGGCATGGTGTTCGATCTGGAATCGCCTATGGAAGGCGATGAAGGGGTTGAGCAAGATGACGATCTGCCGCCACCCGATACCGAGCCGCCGCGTCCCAGCGGTCGACCGAGTTTGAAGGTGGTGAAGTAATAAAAAAGGCGATCCGCAAGGATCGCCTTTTTTATTACTGTGTGTCCTGCAGGGGAAGTGTCAGTCGATGTACTCAAACAGCTTCACGATCTTCTGCACGCCGGAAACGCTCTGCACCAGGTTGGTGGCTTGAGCGGCTTCCTGCTTGGTCAGCAGACCCAGCAAATACACGATCCCGTTCTCGGTGACGACTTTGATGCGCGAGCCCGGGATGTTCGGATCGGTAAGCATCTGGGTCTTGATCTTGGAGGTCAGCCAAGTGTCGTTCTGGCGAGCAAGGAAGCCGGACGGTGGCAGCACCTGCAGTTCGTTGTGAACCGTCTTCACGCGCTGGACGGCCGAGGCAGCCTGCTCGGCCTTGGCCTTGAGTTCAGCGGTAGGCGTTTGCCCGGCGAGCAGCACCACGCCGTTGAAGCTGGTGACGACGATGTGCGAGTCGTTGTCCAGGGCCGGGTCGGCCTTGGCGACGTTCACGCCGACTTTGGTGTCGATCAGGGAGTCGTCGATCTTGCTGCCGAAGGTGCGCGTACCGCGATCGTCTTCAATCGGCGCTTCCCGGCTGGCGTTAACCACCGAGGTGCAGCCGCTGATGCCGAGGCACAGGGTCAAGGCCAGAAGGCCTAGGCGATTAGGGGTCATTCTTCACTCCCGAACAATTGGCTGTCGATCAAATCGCAAAGGCAATGGATCGCCAGCAGGTGGACTTCCTGAATACGTGCGGTGACATTGGCCGGTACGCGAATCTCGACGTCTTCGGGCAATAGCAGCGACGCCATGCCGCCGCCATCGCGACCGGTCAATGCTACGACAATCATTTCGCGATCATGTGCGGCCTGGATCGCTTGAATAATATTCGCCGAGTTGCCGCTGGTGGAGATTGCCAGGAGCACGTCACCCGGCTGGCCCAGGGCGCGAATCTGTTTCGAGAAGATTTCGTTGTAGCTGTAATCGTTGGCGATCGAGGTGATCGTCGAACTGTCGGTGGTCAGCGCGATGGCTGGCAGGCTCGGGCGCTCACGCTCGAACCGGTTCAGCAGCTCTGACGAAAAATGCTGGGCATCACCGGCGGAGCCGCCGTTGCCGCATGAGAGCATCTTGCCCTCGTTGAGCAAGGCGTTGACCATCACTTGGCTTGCTTGCTCGATGTGCGGTGCAAGTACGTCCATCGCCATTTGCTTGGTGTCGATACTGGCCTGAAAAAGCTGGCGAATTCGGGATTGCATGTCCATCTGTGTGACCTTAATTAGCGCGGCTACTTGGCACAAGTAATGTGCAGCCCGCAAAGCAAAGAGCAAAAGTGTCGGGTGAAGGTGTCCGGTTCGGCGCGCGGGTGATCAGCTGTCGAAGGCATTCTGCAACCAGTTCAACTGATCGAGGTTGCTGTCGATGGCAACCACGTCAAAGCGGCATGGGGAATTGGCCCAACGCGACTCGCGCTGAAGAAAATACTGCGCGGCGAATATCAGCTTCTGCCGTTTGCGCCCGTCGATGCTATCGAGTGCGCCACCCCATTGGGTGTTTTTTCTGTAGCGGACTTCGACGAATACTACTGTATCGCCATCAAGCATGACCAGATCAAGCTCGCCGCGCTTGCACAACCAGTTCTGCGCCAGCAGGCGCAGACCTTGTTGTTGCAGATGCTCGAGCGCGTGGCGCTCGGCATCTTTACCGCTTTGCTGGCGTGACCTGTCGGGCATTAGCGCGAGGTGTCCGGCAGGCGTTGAACCTGGCCGTTGACGAACTGCGCCCATGGCAACTGGCGCACAACGCGTTGGTTCTGAGCCATGCCCAGGCTGCCCGACTGGCCTTCGATGCGGCTGTCCGGCAGGGCCTTGAGTTGGCCCAGGCGAGGCGCCAGACGATAAGCATCGACGCCCATTGCGTACAAACGACCCAGGCTGCCGCCGGCTTGTGGCCACTGCGCGGTGACCTGTTTGCGCAGCGGATCATTGGCGTCCAGCAACCACGGGGTTTCACAGAAGCGAATGCCGTTCATGTCGTTGTATTGATTGACGTCGCCGCTGGCGCTGAACACGTGGGAAGTGGCGTAGACCGGCACATCGCCTGCGTATTGGAAATTCAGGGTCGGTTTGATCTGTTGAGCCTGCTGCGGGGTCGCGGCCAGGAAGATGAAATCGATGTCCTGACGACGCGAAGGCTGGGCGGCTACCTGCGAACCCACGGTGCTTTGCAGGCTCTTGGCGCGACCTTCGCTCTGGCGCAGCTGGAACATATCGGCGATCTGCTGGGCCAGTTGCACCGGCTGATCAACGCGTTCGGTGGCGACGATGGTACCGCCGTTAGCTTGCCAGTCCTGGCTGAAGGCTCTCAGCACGCGATCGCCCCATTCACCTTTCGGCACCATGATCGCGGCGCGATGCAGGCCGTCGGCACGTGCGCGGCGCGACACTTCGCGAGCTTCGTCTTCAGCGGCGAGGCCAAACTGGAACAGTTGCGCCGGGCCTTGTTCACCTTCGCTGTAGTTCAGCGCGAGGGTCGTGATCGGCAGTTGCGGACGCGAGCTGAGTTGCTTGACCAGCGGCTTTTCCAGCGGGCCTACCACCAGTTGCACGCCATCGGCCTGAGCCTTGCGATAGAACTCGTCCATCGACGTCAGCTTCGAGCTGTCATAGAAAACGATGGCGGGTGGCTTTTGTCCGGCTTGTTGTGCCTGGTAGTGCGCAGCCATGAACCCGTCGCGCAATGCCTTGCCGACCGAAGCCAGTGGACCGTCCTGCGGCAACAGCAGGGCAATTTTGCTCAGGGGCTGGCTGGCCAGCTCCTTGAGTTTGGTCAGTGGCAACGGCAGTTGAATGGCCGCCGGGTGTTTCGGGTTTTGCGCGCGCCAGGTGTCGATCGCCGCTTGTTGCTGCTCCAGCGTGCCGGCTGTTTTCACCGCCAGCGCCAAGCCCATCCAGCCGCCGAGGTCATCGGAAGTGCTGGGTTGCAGTTGGTCGGTTGGCAGCGAGGCGATCAGGGTCCAGATGGCTTCGTGGTTTTTGCTGGCCGCTTCACCGCTGAGCATCGGCGCGATGAAGATGCGCTCGCGTGCGGCGGCCAGGGTCTGGCCATCGGCCTCGAGGGCGCGGGCGTGAACGGTGCCGGTGCGGATCTGCTGCTCGACCGGCAGCTCACCCAGGCGTTGCAGGCTCGGATGGCTCAAGGCCGTCAGCGCCGCTTTCGGCTGATTGCGGGTCATGGCCAATTCTGCCGCCAGCGTACTGGCGAATACTTGTTGGCCGGGCTTGAGTGTTTCCAGGGGAACCTGCTGCAGGATTTGCGCGGACTGGCCGGCATTCCCCTGGTGGTAAGCGAGGTCTGCCGCGCTCAGGCGCAACAGAGCCGCTTTTTGCGGGTCCTGGCTTTTAGCCGCCTGTTCGAGCAGTTGCTCGATACTGGCATCCGGGGTCCGTGGAAGTTCGCCAAGGCTGGAAGAGGGCGAGCTGGCGCAAGCCGCCAGCAAGGCAGCGAGGCAGAGGGCAGTGAACAGCCGCAGGCAAGCGATCATGTAGTGTTCCTGATACTCGATCAAATTAGCGTGGAATTGTACCCAAGCACTGGCCGGGGCGCGATGTTACTGGCGTGAATCGATCAATTTAGCTCGTGCAAATGTTGCGGCGCTGCACAAACGCCTGCAAAGCCGGGGGCGGGCGAGGCGTATCGCAAGTGCCGCTACGCGCTACAATGTCGCCTTTTACCCATCATGAGGTGTGCGCTTTGACTGCTCCAGGTGCTTTGAATTCCGCTGCTGGCTCGCTTTATGTGGTGGCGACGCCCATCGGCAACCTGGACGACATCAGTGCGCGTGCGCTGAAGATCCTGCGCGACGTCGCGTTGATTGCCGCCGAAGACACGCGTCACTCCCAGCGTCTGATGCAGCACTTCGGTATTGCGACGCCGCTGGCAGCGTGTCACGAACACAACGAGCGAGATGAAGGTAGTCGCTTTATTACGCGCTTGCTGGCGGGCGATGATGTCGCGCTGATCTCCGATGCCGGCACCCCACTGATTTCCGATCCCGGCTATCACCTGGTGCGACAGGCCCGTGCTGCGGGGATCAATGTGGTGCCGGTTCCCGGAGCCTGCGCGTTGATCGCAGCGCTGTCTGCCGCCGGCTTGCCGTCAGACCGGTTTATCTTCGAAGGCTTTTTGCCGGCCAAGGCTGTCGGTCGCCGTGCTCGACTGGAGCTGGTAAAGGAAGAGCCGCGCACACTGATTTTCTACGAAGCGCCGCACCGCATCCTGGAATGCCTGCAGGACATGGAGCTGGTGTTCGGGGGCGAGCGTCCGGCGTTGCTGGCCCGTGAAATCACCAAAACCTTCGAAACCCTCAAAGGCTTGCCGTTGGCCGAGTTGCGCGAGTTCGTCGAGTCGGACAGCAATCAGCAGCGGGGCGAGTGCGTGGTGTTGGTGGCTGGGTGGTCGGTGCCGGAGACTGAAGACGCTGTTAGTAGCGAGGCCATGCGCATCCTCAACCTGTTGCTTGAAGAGATGCCGCTCAAGCGGGCAGCGGCGTTGGCGGCGCAAATTACCGGCGAGCGCAAGAATGTGCTTTATCAGGTCGCGCTGGATAAGCAGAAGGGCGAATAAAACCCGACGTGCAGGGGGGGCCAAAGGCGTTTAGCGCTTGTTCTTCGGCCGCTCTGCCGTTAACCTTCGCGGCGGAGAGTCGATCGGACAGTCGCTGCCCTCTATGAAAATTAGGGGGGGGAGGAAAGTCCGGGCTCCATAGGGCGAAGTGCCAGGTAATGCCTGGGAGGCGTGAGCCTACGGAAAGTGCCACAGAAAATAACCGCCTAAGCGCTTCGGCGCCGGTAAGGGTGAAAAGGTGCGGTAAGAGCGCACCGCACGTCTGGCAACAGTTCGTGGCTAGGTAAACCCCACTTGGAGCAAGACCAAATAGGGTCCCAAGGCGTGGCCCGCGCTGGGACCGGGTAGGTTGCTAAAGATGTCCAGTGATGGCCATCGTAGACGAATGACTGTTCAAGACAGAACCCGGCTTACAGATCGACTCTCCACCTTTTTCCCCCTCCCGTTTGAATCGCTGAGCGGGACGCTGATAGTAGCCATTTCCCTCCTTGCAAAATCATCAGCAGAAGCACTTTCGTAATACCGAAAAAATCTTACTCTTAACAAACTACTTTAACTTTCGAGCGCAGCCTCCAGTGCTGTCTCAAGTTATCGACTGAATTGACGCGTCAGATTCTCGTAACACCTCCTCCTACGCTCCTAAATCTCAGTTCTGTAAGGGTTTTCCTTTAATCCGCGCCTTGACGGTGCGGTGGCCGCATTCCTATAGTGTGCGCAAGTGGCGGAAAGTGGCATGAAGTGGGTTTTTTGAGCGTAAAACGATAATATTTGGAGAAACGCTGACGTGTTTCGCGGAGCTAACGCTATCAGTCTCGACGCAAAGGGCCGTCTCGCTATGCCGAGCCGGTACCGTGACGAGCTCGTTTCGCGTAGTTCCGGTCAGTTAATCGTGACAATTGATGCCGTTGATCCATGTTTGTGTGTCTACCCGCTCGATGAGTGGGAAATTATCGAAACCAAACTGCGCGCACTGCCTTCGCTTCGCGAAGAGAACCGCCGCCTGCAACGCTTGCTGATTGGTAATGCCGTCGACCTCGAGCTCGATGGCAGTGGTCGTTTTCTGGTTCCGCCGCGTCTTCGTGAATATGCCAAGTTGGATAAGCGCGCGATGTTGGTAGGCCAACTGAACAAGTTCCAATTGTGGGACGAGGATGCCTGGGATGCGGTTTCTGCCGCTGACCTGGCTGCTATTCAACAACCGGGCGCGATGCCTGATGAACTGCGTGATTTGATCCTGTGACTATTGATAGCGGCTTTAACCACATCACCGTACTGCTTGACGAAGCCGTTGAGGCTCTCGCCGTACGTCCTGATGGCTGCTATCTGGACGGCACGTTCGGGCGCGGCGGGCACAGCCGGTTGATTCTCAGCCTGCTCGGTCCTGATGGTCGAGTCCTCGGATTCGACAAAGATCCTCAAGCGATTGCCACCGGGCAAACGCTAGCGGCCGAAGACGGCCGCTTTGTCGTTGTGCAACGCAGCTTTGCCGAACTCGGTTCGGAAGTCGCGGAGCGCGGCCTGCACGGCAAGGTCAGCGGTGTCTTGCTTGACCTGGGTGTGTCTTCGCCGCAGCTCGACGACCCTGAACGCGGCTTCAGTTTTCTCAACGACGGCCCGCTGGACATGCGCATGGACCCGTCCCGCGGGATCAGCGCTGCCGAATTCGTCAACACCGCGCCCGCCGAAGAAATTGCTCGCGTGTTCAAGGAATACGGCGAAGAACGTTTCTCCGGGCGCATGGCCCGTGCCGTGGCCGAGCGTCGCGACATCAAGCCGTTCGAGCGCACCGCGGATCTGGCTGAAGTCCTGAAAGTCGCCAACCCGGCGTGGGAAAAGGGCAAGAACCCGGCAACCCGTGCGTTCCAGGGCCTGCGTATTCACGTCAACAACGAGCTGGGCGATCTGGAAGCCGGCCTCGAAGCCGCGCTGGAATGCCTGGAAGTCGGCGGTCGTCTGGTCGTCATCAGTTTCCATTCGCTGGAAGATCGCATCGTCAAACTGTTCATGCGCAAGCTGGTGAAAGGCGAAGCCGACAACCTGCCGCGCAACCTGCCGGTCCGTCACGTCGCTTTCGAACCGTTCATCAAAGTCCATGGCAAAGCGCAGACGGCCTCCGACGCCGAACTCAAAGCCAACCCACGTTCCCGTAGCGCCGTCATGCGCGTCGCGGAGAAGCTGCGGTGAGCAAGCTTTTCGCCAAGCCACTTCCTGGCGGAAGCTTTTTGATGCTGCTGCTGTTTGTTGGCGTGCTCGTGTCGGCCATCGGCGTGTCGTACAGCGCCCACTGGAACCGCCAGTTGCTGAACTCGCTGTACAACGAGCTGAGCGTGCGCGACAAGGCGCAGGCGGAGTGGGGCCGGTTGATTCTCGAACAGAGCACCTGGACCGCGCACAGCCGAATCGAAGTCCTGGCCACCGAGCAACTGAAGATGCGCATTCCTGGCGCCGCTGAAGTGCAGATGGTGGCGCCATGATGAAACTCGAAGGCGCACTGTTCCCATGGCGGTTTCGCCTGGTGCTGGGTTTGCTCGGCGTCATGGTGGTGGCGATCTGCTGGCGCATCATCGATCTGCAAGTCGTCGACCGTGCCTTCCTTAAAGGCCAGGGCGATGCGCGCAGCGTTCGGCACATTCCTATTCCGGCTCACCGTGGTCTGATCACCGACCGTAACGGCGAGCCATTGGCCGTGAGTACGCCGGTCACTACGCTGTGGGCCAACGCCAAGGAAATGCAACTGGCCAAGGAAAAATGGCCGGCACTGGCGGCAGCGCTGGGGCAAGACCCCAAAGCCCTGGCCGAGCGTCTCGAAGCCCAGGCCAACAAGGAATTCATTTACCTGGTGCGCGGGTTGACCCCCGAGCAAGGCCAGTCGGTGCTCGACCTGAAAGTGCCAGGCGTCTACGGCATCGAAGAGTTCCGCCGTTTCTATCCGGCCGGTGAAGTCACGGCGCACATGGTCGGCTTTACCGACATCGATGACCACGGTCGTGAAGGTGTCGAACTGGCCTACGACGAATGGCTCGCCGGTGTCGCCGGCAAGCGCCAGGTCATCAAGGATCGACGCGGCCGGCTCATCAAGGATGTCCAGGTCACCAAAAACGCCAAGGCCGGCAAGCCCTTGGCGTTGTCCATTGACCTGCGCCTGCAATATCTGGCCAACCGCGAGTTGCGTAACGCGATCATCGAGAATGGCGCCAAGGCGGGCAGCCTGGTGATCATGGACGTGAAGACCGGCGAGATCCTCGCCATGGTCAACCAGCCGACCTACAACCCGAACAACCGTCGCAACCTGCAACCGGCGATGATGCGCAACCGCGCGATGATCGACGTGTTCGAACCGGGTTCGACCATGAAAGCCATCTCCATGAGCGCCGCGATTGAAACCGGGCGCTGGAAGCCGAGCGACACTGTCGAGGTGTATCCGGGCAGCTTGCAGATTGGCAAATACACCATCAAGGACGTCTCCAAGACCGAAGGCCCGGTGCTCGACCTGACCGGCATTCTGATCAACTCCAGTAACGTCGGCATGAGTAAGGTCGCGTTCGATATCGGCGGCGAGACCATTTTCCGCCTGGCGCAGAAAGTCGGCCTCGGCCAGGACACCGGCCTCGGCTTCCCGGGCGAGCGCGTCGGCAACCTGCCGAACTACCGCGAATGGCGCAAGGCGGAAACCGCCACGCTGTCGTACGGCTACGGTATTTCCGTGACCGCGATCCAGTTGGTTCACGCCTTCTCCGCGCTGGCCAACAACGGTCGCCTCGCGCCGCTGACCCTGATCAAGACCGACAAGGCGCCGCAAACCACGCAAGTGCTGCCGGAAGCCGTGGCGAAAACCATGCAAGGCATGCTGACCCAAGTGATCGAAGCGCCGCGTGGTGTGTTCCGTGCGCAAGTGCCGGCCTATCACGTGGCCGGCAAGTCGGGTACCGCACGTAAAACGTCGGTGGGCACCAAGGGTTATGCCGAGAACTCCTACCGCTCGTTGTTCGCCGGTTTCGGCCCGATGAGCGATCCGCGTTACGCCATCGTGGTGGTGATCGACGAACCGAGCAAGGCTGGCTACTTCGGTGGTCTGGTCTCGGCGCCGGTGTTCAGCAAAGTGATGTCCGGGACCTTGCGCCTGATGAACATCACCCCGGACAACCTGCCGCCAACGCAAACCGCTAACGCCACACCGGTCGTTCCGCTGAAAGCCAATGGAGGGCGCGGCTGATGTCTCTGAGTCTGAACAAGATTTTCGCCCACGCTGGCCGTGATCTGTTGATCCGTGAACTGGCGCTGGACAGCCGTAACGTGCGGGCAGGTGACTTGTTTCTCGCCGTCCCTGGCGGCAAATTCGACGGTCGTGCACACATCGCCGATGCGTTGCAGCGCGGTGCTGCCGCCGTGGCGTATGAAGTCGAAGGCGCCACTGTATTGCCGATCACCGACGTGCCATTGATTCCGGTCAAAGGCCTGTCTGCACAGCTGTCGGACATTGCCGGGCGCTTTTACGGCGACCCGAGCCGTCATCTGAACCTGGTGGGCGTCACCGGCACCAACGGCAAAACCAGCGTGACGCAATTGGTGGCCCAGGCGCTCGACCTGCTGGGTCAGCACTGCGGCATCGTCGGCACGCTGGGCTCCGGTTTCTACGGTGCGCTGGAAAGCGGCCTGCACACCACGCCGAATCCGATTGCGGTGCAAGCGACGCTGGCTGACCTGAAAAAGGCCGGCGCCAAAGCGGTTGCCATGGAAGTGTCATCTCACGGTCTGGATCAGGGCCGCGTCACTGCGCTGGCATTCGATGTGGCGGTGATGACCAACCTGTCCCGCGATCACCTCGATTACCACGGCACCATGCAGGCCTACGGCGAAGCCAAGGCCAAGCTGTTTGCCTGGAATGATTTGAAATGCCGGGTGGTCAATCTCGACGACGAATTCGGCCGGCAGCTGGCCGCCGAAAAACGTGAGTCGCGCTTGATCACCTACAGCCTGGAAGATTCCAGCGCCTACCTCTATTGCCGCGAAGCCCGGTTCGATGACGAAGGCGTGCGCGCCACGTTGGTCACGCCGCAGGGCGAGCACCATTTGCGCAGCAGCTTGCTCGGGCGTTTCAACCTGAGCAACGTGCTGGCCGCCGTCGGCGCCTTGCTCGGCCTCGACTACGCGCTGGATGAAATCCTCAAGGTCCTGCCGAAACTCGAAGGCCCGGTCGGTCGCATGCAGCGCCTCGGCGGCGGCACCCAGCCTTTGGTGGTGGTCGATTACGCCCACACCCCGGATGCACTGGAAAAAGTATTGATGGCCCTGCGCCCACACGCCAAGGGTCGCTTGCTGTGCCTGTTCGGTTGCGGCGGCGATCGCGATCGCGGCAAGCGTCCGTTGATGGCGGAAGTGGTCGAGCGTCTGGCCGACGGCGTGCTGGTGACCGATGACAACCCGCGCACCGAAGAGCCTTCGCGGATCTTTGATGACATCCGCGCCGGCTTCAAGGCTGTGGATAACGTCACGTTCGTCGTTGGTCGTGGCCAGGCGATCGCCCAACTGATTGCCGGCGCTGCGGCGGATGACGTGATTGTCCTGGCCGGTAAAGGTCACGAGGACTATCAGGAAATCAACGGCGAGCGTCATCGTTTCTCCGATCTGGTCGAGGCTGATCACGCCTTGACCGCGTGGGAGGTGGCCCATGCTTAAAGCCTTGAAACTGAGCGAACTGACCGGCGCGTTGAACGGCCGATTGATCCTGGCCGATGCCACGTTCGATGGCGTCAGCATCGACAGCCGCGCAATCAAGCCCGGCCAACTGTTTATTGCCCTGACCGGCCCGCGTTTCGATGGTCATGATTATTTGAACGACGTGGCAAGCAAGGGCGCCGTGGCGGCACTGGTCGAGCGTGAAGTCGCCGACAGCGCGCTGCCGCAACTGCTGGTCGAAGACACTCGCCAGGCATTGGGCCAACTGGGCGCCTTGAACCGTGCCGCGTTTACCCACCCCGTGGCGGCGATCACCGGCTCCAGCGGTAAAACCACGGTCAAGGAAATGCTCGCGAGCATCCTGCGCACGCGCGGTCCGGTACTGGCGACCCGTGGCAACTTGAACAACGACCTCGGCGTGCCGCTGACCTTGCTCGAACTGGCGCCGGAACACACCGCCGCCGTGATCGAACTCGGCGCCTCGCGTCTTGGCGAAATTGCCTACACCGTCGGCATGACCAAACCGCACGTGGCCGTACTCAACAACGCCGGGACCGCCCACGTTGGCGAGTTTGGCGGGCCGGAAAAAATCGTCGAAGCCAAGGGCGAGATCATTGAAGGGCTGGCCGCCGATGGCGTCGCGGTGCTCAATCTCGACGACAAGGCTTTTGCGATCTGGAAGACCCGCGCTGCCGGGCGCAAAGTCCTGACTTTTGCCCTGAACAACCCAAGCGCCGATTTCTACGCCAGCGATCTGGACCGCGACGCTCGTGGTTGCCCGGCCTTCAACCTGCACAGTCCTGACGGTGTGGAGCGCGTTCAACTGAACCTGCTCGGCACCCATAACGTCGCCAATGCCATGGCCGCCGCCGCTGCCGCATATGCCTTGGGCGTGTCGCTGTTCGGCATTGCCACCGGTCTCGGCGCCATGCAACCGGTCAAGGGTCGCACCGTCGCGCAACTGGCCAGCAACGGCATGCGCGTGATCGATGACACTTACAACGCCAACCCGACGTCCATGTGCGCCGCCGTTGATATACTCGCCGGCTTTTCCGGCCGCACCGTTCTGGTGCTCGGGGATATCGGCGAGTTGGGCGATTGGGCGGAGCAGGGCCACCGTGATGTGGGCGAATACGCTCGCGGCAAGGTGTCCGCGCTGTACGCGGTCGGTCCGCTGATGACTCACGCCGTGAACGCTTTCGGCCAGCACGCTTTGCACTTCGCCACTCAGGCGGAGCTGATCAAGGCGTTGGGCGCCGAGCAAGACAAAAACACCACCATTTTGATCAAGGGCTCGCGCAGCGCTGCGATGGAAAACGTCGTCGCCGCTTTGTGCGGGTCCAGTCTGGAGAAACATTAATGCTGCTGCTGCTAGCGGAGTATCTGCAACAGTTCTACAAAGGCTTCGCGGTCTTTCAGTACCTGACCCTGCGCGGGATCCTCGGTGTGCTGACCGCGCTGGTCTTGTCGCTGTGCTATGGCCCGTGGATGATCCGCACCTTGCAGAATCGTCAGATCGGTCAGTCCGTTCGCAACGATGGTCCACAATCGCACCTGTCCAAATCCGGCACGCCGACCATGGGCGGCGCGCTGATTCTGTCGTCCATCGGGGTCAGCACATTGCTGTGGGCTGACCTGAGCAATCGCTACGTCTGGACCGTGTTGTTGGTGACGTTGCTGTTCGGCGCCATCGGCTGGGTCGATGACTATCGCAAAGTGATCGAGAAAAACTCCAAAGGCTTGCCGAGCCGCTGGAAGTATTTCTGGCAATCGGTGTTTGGCCTGGCGGCGGCGATCTTCCTTTATAAGACCGCTTCGACGCCGGTAGAAACCACGCTGATCCTGCCGATGCTCAAGGATTACAGCATTCCGCTGGGCGCAGGCTTCATCGTCCTGACCTACTTCGTGATTGTCGGCTCGAGCAACGCGGTCAACCTGACCGATGGCCTCGACGGCCTGGCGATCATGCCAACCGTGATGGTCGGCGGTGGCCTGGGGATTTTCTGCTACCTGTCGGGTAACGTGAAATTCGCTGAATACCTGTTGATTCCTTATGTGCCGGGCGCCGGTGAGCTGATTGTGTTCTGCGGTGCGTTGATCGGTGCGGGCCTGGGCTTCCTCTGGTTCAACACCTACCCGGCACAGGTCTTCATGGGCGACGTCGGCGCGCTGGCGCTGGGCGCGGCGCTGGGCACCATCGCCGTGATCGTCCGTCAGGAAATCGTCCTGTTCATCATGGGCGGCGTGTTCGTGATGGAAACCCTGTCCGTGGTGATTCAGGTTGCCTCCTTCAAGCTGACCGGTCGTCGTGTGTTCCGCATGGCGCCGATTCACCACTTTGAACTCAAGGGCTGGCCCGAGCCGCGCGTGATCGTCCGTTTCTGGATCATCACCGTGATTCTCGTGCTGGTTGGCCTTGCCACCCTGAAGCTGAGGTAGAACGAGTGTCTCTGATCGCTTCTGACCACTTCCGCATCGTTGTCGGCCTCGGCAAGAGCGGCATGTCCCTGGTTCGCTTCCTGGCGAACCGGGGCACGTCGTTTGCCGTGGCCGATACGCGGGAAAATCCACCGGAACTGGCCACGCTCAAGCGTGACTATCCGCACGTGGAAGTGCGTTGTGGCGAGCTGGACGTCGAATTCCTGTGCCGTGCCGACGAGCTCTACGTGAGCCCCGGCCTGGCGCTGGCAACCCCGGCCCTGCAGGCTGCCGCTGCCCGTGGCGTGAAATTGTCCGGCGACATCGAGCTGTTCGCGCGTCACGCGAAGGCACCGATTGTCGCGATCAGCGGTTCCAACGCGAAAAGCACCGTCACCACCCTGGTCGGCGACATGGCGGTTGCGGCTGGCAAGCGCGTGGCCGTCGGCGGCAACCTCGGCACGCCGGCGCTGGACTTGCTCAGCGATGACATCGAGTTGTACGTGATGGAGCTGTCGAGCTTCCAGCTCGAAACCACCGATCAACTCAACGCCGAAGTGGCGACCGTGCTCAACGTCAGTGAAGACCACATGGACCGTTACAGCGGTCTGCCGGCCTATCACCTGGCCAAGCACCGGATCTTCCGCGGTGCCAAACAGTTCGTGGTCAACCGTCAGGACGCCTTGAGCCGTCCGCTGATGGGTGAAGGTCAGCCGTGCTGGACCTTCGGCCTGAGCAAGCCTGATTTCAAGGCCTTCGGCATCCGCGAAGAAGACGGCGAGAAATACCTCGCCTTCGAATTTCAGAACCTGATGCCAGTGCGCGAGTTGAAAATTCGTGGCGCTCATAACCAGTCCAACGCCCTCGCGGCCTTGGCGTTGGGCCACGCGGTCGGCTTGCCATTCGACGCGATGCTTTCCAGCCTGCGCACGTTTGCCGGGCTCGAACATCGCTGCCAATGGGTCCGCGACCTGGACGGCGTGAGCTACTACAACGATTCCAAAGCCACCAACGTTGGCGCCGCACTGGCCGCCATCGAAGGCCTGGGCGCGGACATCGACGGCAAACTCGTACTGATTGCCGGTGGCGATGGCAAGGGTGCCGAGTTCAAGGATTTGCGTGACCCGGTGGCGGTCAACTGCCGCGCCGTGGTGCTGATGGGCCGTGACAGCGACCTGATCGGCCAGGCCATCGGCGATGCCGTGCCGTTGGTTCGCGTCAATTCGCTGGTCGAAGCGGTTGCGCAATGCCGCGCCCTTGCGTCACCGGGTGACGCGGTGCTGCTGTCCCCGGCCTGCGCCAGTTTCGACATGTTCAAGAATTACGAAGACCGTGGTCACCAGTTCGTCCGCGCTGTGGAGGAACTGGCATGAGCCTGAGAAATATCATCAAGCCGTACCCGTCGCCGATCATTACCGGGCGCGGCATCGACCTCGACTTCCCGATGCTCGCCGGTTGCCTGGCGTTGCTCGGGCTCGGGCTGGTGATGATTGCCTCGGCCTCGACCGAAGTGGCGGCGGTGCAATCGGGCAGCGCGCTGTATTACATGATTCGCCACCTGATCTATATCGTGCTGGGCCTCGGTGCCTGCATCGTCACCATGATGATTCCGATCGCCACCTGGCAACGGCTGGGCTGGCTGATGCTGCTGGGTGCATTCGGTCTGCTGGTGATGGTGATCGTCCCGGGGATCGGCCGCGAAGTGAACGGTTCGATGCGCTGGATCGGTTTCAGCTTCTTTAACGTTCAGCCGTCCGAGATCGCCAAGGTGTTTGTGGTGATCTACCTCGCCGGTTACCTGGTGCGTCGCCAGAAAGAAGTGCGCGAGAGCTGGATGGGTTTCTTCAAGCCGTTCATCGTGCTGCTGCCGATGGCGGGCCTGTTACTGATGGAGCCGGACTTCGGCGCCACCGTCGTGATGATGGGTGCGGCGGCGGCGATGCTGTTCCTCGGCGGGGTCGGGCTGTTCCGGTTCTCCTTGATGGTGGTGCTGGCCGTCGCGGCGGTGGTGTTGTTGATTCAAGTGCAGCCGTATCGAATGGCGCGCCTGACCAACTTTGCCGACCCGTGGGCCGACCAGTTCGGTGCCGGCTACCAGTTGTCTCAAGCCTTGATCGCGTTCGGTCGCGGCGAATGGCTGGGCGTGGGCCTGGGCAACAGCGTGCAGAAACAGTTCTACCTGCCGGAAGCCCACACCGACTTCGTGTTCTCGGTGCTGGCCGAAGAACTGGGCGCGGTAGGTTCGCTGTGCACCGTCGCGCTGTTCGTCTTCGTCTGTATTCGCGGCATGTACATCGGGTATTGGGCCGAGAAGGCCAAGCAATTCTTCGCCGCTTACATTGCCTACGGTTTGTCGTTCCTGTGGATTGGTCAGTTCCTGATCAACATCGGGGTGAACGTCGGCCTGCTGCCGACCAAGGGCCTGACCTTGCCGTTCCTCAGTTACGGCGGCAGTTCCCTGGTGATCTGCTGTGCCTGTCTCGGCTTGTTGCTGCGCATCGAGTGGGAGAGTCGAACCCACCTGGGCAGTGAAGAGATGGAGTTCCAGGAAAGTGACTTCGCCGAGGAGCCACCCCATGGGCGCTAACGTATTGATCATGGCGGGCGGCACCGGTGGCCACGTGTTCCCGGCGCTGGCCTGTGCTCGCGAATTCCAGGCTCGCGGCTACACCGTGCATTGGCTCGGCACCCCGCGCGGCATCGAAAACGATCTGGTGCCGATGGCCGGGATCGAGCTGCACCGCATCAACGCCAGCGGTCTGCGTGGCAAGGGCAAATTGTCCCTGCTCAAGGCGCCGGTCATGTTGCTCAAATCGATCTGGCAGGCACGGGCGATCATTCGTCAGCTGCGGCCGGTGTGTGTGGTCGGCTTCGGTGGTTATGTGACCGGCCCTGGCGGCGTCGCCGCGAAACTGGCCGGTGTGCCGGTGATCGTTCATGAACAGAACGCCGTGGCCGGTACCGCCAATCGGTTGCTGGTGCCGTTGGCCGCCCGAGTCTGTGAAGCGTTCCCCGACACCTTTACCCTGTCGGACAGCCGTCGGACCACCGGTAACCCGGTGCGCACCGAGCTGTTCCTCGATACACCGCGACCAGCCCTGGCCGGTCGCAAGGCGCGTTTGCTGATCCTGGGCGGAAGCCTGGGCGCAGAACCGTTGAACAAGTTGCTGCCTGAAGCCCTGTCGCAAGTCGCCGTCGACCTGCGTCCGGAAGTGTTTCATCAGGCCGGCAAAAATCACGATGAAGTGACTGCAGAGCGCTATCGCGCGGCTGGCGTCGAGGCGCAAGTGCAGCCTTTCATCAAAGACATGGCCCAAGCCTATGGCTGGGCCGACCTGGTGGTGTGCCGCGCAGGCGCGCTGACCATCAGTGAACTGGCTGCCGCCGGTCTGCCCTCGATGCTGGTGCCTTTGCCCCATGCCATCGACGACCACCAGACCCGCAACGCCGATTATTTGGCCCGTGAAGGCGCTGCCTTCCTGATGCCGCAAAGAACGACTGGCGCAGCGGATCTAGCCGCACGCCTGACAGAGGTCCTGATGCAACCGCAACGACTCAATGACATGGCCACTGCGGCCCGCCGCCTGGCCAAACCCGATGCCACCCGTAACGTGGTCGATACCTGCCTGGAGGTGGCCCATGGTTGAGAATCAAAAAGCCATGCCGCAACCGGAAATGCGCCGCATCCGTAAAATCCACTTCGTCGGGATCGGCGGCGTGGGCATGTGCGGCATCGCTGAAGTGTTGTTGAACCTGGGCTATGAAGTGTCCGGTTCCGACCTGAAAGCTTCGCCGGTGACCGAGCGTCTCGAATCCTTCGGCGCGCACATCTTTATCGGCCACCGTGCCGAGAACGCTGCCGCCGCCGACGTGCTGGTGGTGTCGAGCGCCGTGAACACCTCCAACCCGGAAGTGGCCACCGCGCTGGAGCGCCGGATTCCGGTGGTGCCACGCGCCGAAATGCTCGCTGAGCTGATGCGCTATCGCCACGGCATCGCCGTCGCCGGTACGCATGGCAAAACCACCACCACCAGCCTGATCGCTTCGGTGTTCGCGGCCGGCGGCCTCGACCCGACGTTCGTCATCGGTGGTCGCCTGAATGCCGCGGGCACCAATGCCCAGCTCGGCACCAGCCGTTACCTGATCGCCGAAGCCGACGAAAGCGATGCGAGTTTCCTGCACTTGCAGCCGCTGGTGGCCGTGGTCACCAACATCGACGCCGACCACATGGCGACCTACGACGGTGACTTCAACAAGCTGAAGAAAACCTTCGTCGAATTCCTGCACAACCTGCCGTTCTACGGTTTGGCCGTGGTGTGCCTGGACGACCCGGTGGTGCGCGAAATCCTGCCGCTGGTCAAGCGTCCGACGGTCACCTATGGCTTCGGCGAAGACTGCGACGTGCGCGCGATCAACGTGCGCCAGCAAGGCATGCAGACCTTCTTCACCGTGTTGCGCCCTGAGCGCGAGCCGCTGGATGTCTCGGTGAACATGCCGGGCAACCACAACGTATTGAACGCGCTGGCGACCATTTGCATTGCCTCCGATGAAGGCGTCAGCGATGAAGCCATCGTTCAGGGCCTGTCCGGGTTCCAGGGCGTCGGTCGACGCTTCCAGGTCTACGGCGAACTGCCGGTAGACGGCGGGCACGTGATGCTGGTCGACGATTACGGGCACCACCCGACCGAAGTCGCGGCCGTGATCAAAGCCGTGCGCGGTGGCTGGCCGGAGCGCCGTCTGGTGATGGTTTACCAGCCGCACCGTTACAGCCGCACCCGCGACCTGTACGACGATTTCGTCAATGTCCTGGCCGACGCCAACGTGCTGTTGCTGATGGAAGTCTACCCGGCCGGCGAAGAGCCGATCCCGGGCGCCGACAGCCGCAAATTGTGTAACAGCATCCGTCAGCGCGGTCAGTTGGACCCGATCTACATCGAACGGGGTGTCGACCTCGCGCCGCTGGTCAAGCCATTGCTGCGTGCCGGCGACATCCTGTTATGCCAAGGGGCCGGTGATATCGGCGGTCTCGCCCCAAAACTGTTGAACAGCCCGTTGTTCGCGGGCGCCGTTGCCGCGCCGACTGTAGGGAAGTTGAAATGACTGCTGCTTACGCCAACCTCGTCTCCACCCTCGCGCCGAAAGATTTCGGCCGCGTCGCCGTGCTGTTCGGCGGCAAGAGTGCCGAGCGTGCGGTTTCCTTGAAGTCGGGCAACGCGGTGCTCGAAGCGCTGCAAAGCGCTGGTGTGGATGCCTTCGGCCTCGACGTGGGCGACGACTTGCTGCAGCGTTTGCTGAGCGAAAAAATCGACCGCGCCTTCATCATTCTCCACGGCCGTGGCGGTGAAGACGGCAGCATGCAAGGCCTGCTGGAATGCCTGGGCATTCCGTACACCGGCAGCGGCATTCTGGCCTCGGCGCTGGCGATGGACAAACTGCGCACCAAGCAGGTCTGGCACAGCCTCGGCATTCCGACGCCACGTCACGCGGTATTGAGCTCGGAGGCCGATTGTATTTCGGCGGTGACGGAACTGGGCTTCCCTTTGATCGTCAAACCGGCCCATGAAGGTTCAAGTATCGGTATGGCCAAAGTGAGTTCCACGCTCGAGTTGATCGACGCCTGGAAAGCGGCCAGTACCTACGATTCGCAAGTGTTGGTCGAGCAATGGATTCAAGGTCCGGAGTTCACCATCGCCACCCTGCGTGACCAGGTGTTGCCTCCGATTGCCCTGGGCACGACGCACAGCTTCTACGACTACGACGCCAAGTACGTGGCTTCCGATACCCAGTACCGGATTCCGTGTGGCCTGGACAGCGCCAAAGAAAAAGAACTGATGGACCTGACGGTGAAAGCCTGTGAGGCGCTGGGTATCGCCGGTTGGGGCAGGGCAGACGTGATGCAGGACGCCGACGGGCAGTTCTGGTTTCTCGAAGTCAACACCGCGCCGGGCATGACCGATCACAGCCTGGTGCCGATGGCGGCCCGTGCCGCCGGTCTGGATTTCCAGCAACTGGTGCTGGCGATTCTGGCCGCCAGTGTCGGCAACAACGGGCCGCGAGGTTAAGACCATGCAAGGCGCTCATCTGAGACATCAGCCTCCTCCAGCACCCGGTCGCAAACCGGTGCCACGGGGTGCCAGCCGAATGGTGGCCAAAGAGCCGATGTCCGTGCGCCTGCCGAAAGCCAATTTTGGTTTTCTCAAAGCCTTGTTCTGGCCGGTGCTGCTGGTGGCGCTGGGCTTCGGTACTTACGAAGGCGCGCAGCGGTTGTTGCCGTACGCCGACCGGCCGATCACCAAGATCAATGTGCAGGGCGATTTGAGTTACATCAGCCAGCAAGCGGTGCAGCAGCGGATCGCCCCGTACGTGGCGTCGAGCTTCTTCACCATCGACCTGGCGAGCCTGCGCACCGAGCTGGAACAGATGCCCTGGATTGCCCACGCCGAAGTGCGTCGGGTGTGGCCGGATCAAGTGGTGATCCGCCTGGAAGAACAACTGCCGGTGGCCCGTTGGGGCGATGAATCGCTGTTGAACAACCAGGGTCAGGCGTTTACCCCGCGCGAACTGGCGAATTACGAACACTTGCCGCAGCTGTTCGGCCCACAACGGGCGCAACAGCAAGTGATGCAGCAATACCAGCAAAGAGTTTCCCGAGTATTACTCCTCGTTCCAGATCAATGGATTCAACGGCGTGCAGTCGGGGATCGGCGGCTTCCTGCTCAAGCCGTGGAACG
>NZ_JBNNWE010000098.1:0-22822 GCF_050280905.1 Pseudomonas sp. NPDC086278 | reverse complement strand
AATCGACTGCTCCATTGCCTGCTCGGTGTACGCCGAGTCGTCGAGGCCCAGCCAGTTGGATTTGTAATCGGCGACGTAGTAGCGACCGTCGTGTTTCCGCCAGCGCGCTTGTTCGGTACGTAAGGAACGTCGTCGCCGAAGAACCACAGTACGGAGTTGGTCGCCGATTTACGCGACGAACCGGTACCGACCACGTCACCGACGTAGGCGATCGGGAAGCCTTGACCGCGCATTTCCTCGATCTGCTTCATCGGGCCGGTAACGCCCTGGACGTCAGGCACGATGCCTTCACGGGCCATTTTCAACATGGCGAGGGCGTGCAGCGGGATATCCGGGCGGGACCAGGCATCCGGGGCAGGGGACAAGTCGTCGGTGTTGGTTTCGCCGGTGACCTTGAACACGCGCAGGCTGATTTTGTCGGCCAGGGTCGGACGATTGCGGAACCACTCGCCGTCAGCCCAGGACTGGATCACGCCTTTGGCGTGTTCGTTGCCGTTGCGGGCTTTTTCCGCGACGTCGTGGAACGCATCGAACATCAGCAGGGTGTGCTTGAGTTGAGCGGCAGCGACTGGCGCGAGTTCGGCGTTGTCGAGCAAGTCAACCAGGGTCACGATGTTGTAGCCGCCCTGCATGGTGCCGAGCAGTTCAACCGCGCGTTTCTTGTCGATCAGAGGGGAGCTTGCTTCGCCTTTGGCCAGGGCGGACAGGAAACCGGCCTTTACATAGGCAGCTTCGTCCACGCCAGGTGGAATGCGATTGGTGATCAGGTCAACGAGGAAAGCTTCTTCGCCAGCCGGGGGATTCTTCAGCAGCTCGACCAGGCCTGCAGTTTGTTCGGCGTTAAGCGGCTGGGGAACGATACCCAGTGCTGCACGCTCTTCGATATGTTTGCGGTAGGCTTCAAGCACAGTTATTACCCTCATCAGTGGTCCCAAATGGGTGTCCGGGACGCTCATCCCGAAATTGCCGTACTCATGCGCTGCGTGGCGTTGTGGGCCACTTAGCCAGAATTACCGGCAATTCCTTACAGAAGCTGCTTTCAAAGTTTTACGCCTGCAGAACGGGGAGCTGATGAGGGTTGGCGTTGGGCTTTTCCCCGCTGGAAAAACCCTCCGCCAACACCGCTCTGTAGGAACGACTGTGCTCGTGACGCTTTGAAAACAGCTTCTAACGGACATTGGCGCCTTAAAAGGCTGGCTGATTCTACGGCAAAAAAAAATTAAAGGTAAGTGAGGGTCTATTGGACTTTGGTGGCGGCCGCGTTGCGCGCGCCTGCGTGTGCGCGGCAAGGCGCGGGATGTCGCTAATGGTTGTGCCTTTGGCAAATCCCGCAACGCGGCCGGCGCCAACGTCCAATAGACCCTTTCCCCTCCAGATTGAGGGGTGATGAATGTTGGACAAAGGGCTAACATGCCGACCTGTTCTGCTTTCCCGTGTTTCGCCTACCTATGCCCAATCAAACGATCAAGACCCCTTGCGTCGGCCTTTGCTCCACCGTTTACGGAGATCTGGTGTGCCGTGGCTGCAAGCGTTTCCACCACGAAGTGATCAATTGGAATGGTTACAACGAGGAGGAAAAGCGCGCGGTATGGCTGCGTCTTGAGCAGTTGCTGTCACAAGTGATGGCCAGCAAGCTGGAGGTGTTCGACCCGCAGCGCCTGCGTTTGCAACTGGAGCAACGGAAAATCCGCTTTGTGCCGCACCAGTCGGAATACTGCTGGGCCTACCAATTGATCGCCCGTGGCGCGCGGGTCATCAACAATCTGGAGGCTTACGGGATGGTGTTGATGCCGGAGTTCCGCGACTGGAACCTGCCGGAATTACGCGATGCCATTGATCGGGAATTCTTTTTGTTGTCCGAGGCGCATTACCAGCGCTACATCGCGCCGGGTTTCCTGAAAGATGCCTTTGGCGGCTAAGCGCTTCACGAGCCTCGCTTCCACAGTTTTGATCGTCAGCGAACACAAATTCTGCATTCAATCGAGACCCCATGTGGGAGCGGGCTTGCTCGCGAAGGCGTCCGGCCAGACGCCACACACCTCAATGCTGAGCCAATTCCTCAAGCACATCCTCAACCTCTTGCGGTTTGAGCACCAACACATCGCTCTCTACCGCATCCAGCACCACCTCGGCCGTATTCCCGATCAACGCCCCGGATAACCCCGACCGCGCCACCGTGCCGATCACCGTGACCGCCGCCTGCAGTTTGTGCACCGTAAACGGAATCAACACATCCGCCGGACCTTCTTCGATGTGCAGGTGCGCGTCGTCAATGTCGAACTCGGCCTGAAACGCCTTGCACTGCCCACGATAGCGGGCCTCGATGGTTTCACTGAGCTGGAAGGTCGGGTCGGCCGACGACAGCATCGGCGACGGGTGCGCGCTCACCACATGCAGAGTGGCCTTGGCCAGGCTGGCGATGTCGTAGCCGTAATCGATGATGGTGTTGTGCAAATGGCGATGTTCGTCATCGGTGTTGCCGACATCGATCGCTGCCAGAATCACTTTGCCCTTCCACGATCCAGCAGTTTTCACCAGCAATACCGGGCTGGGGCAGGTGCGCAACAGCTTCCAGTCTTCCGGGGTCAGCAGCGCTCTTTTCAGTGTGCTGTCGGGAAAATGCTGCTTGACCACCAGCCCGCAGCCCTCCGCTTGCTGCACATCGACGATGGTTTCGTGCAGGCTTTCGTTCCAGGCCTGTTCGGTGGTGACGCTGTAGCCTTCTTCCAGCAGGGCCTGCTTGAGGTCGCGCAAGTGATCGGCGTGATCGTGCTTCTTGTCGCACACCAGCAGGTGCAGGTGCGCCGACGTCACGCCGGCAATCAATTTGGCGCGTCTGAGGGCCAGGCTTTCGTCCGGCGAGGGTTCGATGACCACCAGAATGCTGCGAATGGCTTGCATGAGCGGGATCTCCATAACGGTAAAAAGCACGGCGTTGCACAACTATAGTTGCTGCCCGGCAACACGGGACTTGATGCATATCAACGGCGGCGACTGGTGGTCTGCCGGCAGGCCGGTATAATCGGCGCCCTTCGTTTTGAACCTTTTATCCGTGAGCCCCATGATCCTTCCCGACATTCACCAGTTCCTCGGCTGCCGCACCCCTGACGGCTGGGTCCAGGCCGCGCTGGCCGATCAGGAAACCCTGCTGATCGACCACAAGAACTGCGAATTCAAGGCCGCCAGCACGGCGCTGAGCCTGATTGCCAAATATCACTCCCACGTTGACCTGATCAATTTGATGTCGCGTCTCGCCCGGGAAGAACTGGTGCACCACGAGCAAGTCATGCGCCTGATGAAAAAGCGCAAGATCGAGCTGCGTCAGTTGTCCGCCGGGCGTTACGCCTCGGGCCTGCGCAAAGTGGTACGCAGCCACGAGCCGGTGAAACTGGTGGATACGCTGGTGGTCGGTGCGTTTATCGAAGCCCGCAGCTGCGAACGTTTCGAGGCCCTGGTGCCGCATCTGGACGAAGAATTGGGCAAATTCTACTTTGGTTTGCTGAAAAGCGAAGCGCGGCATTTCCAGGGTTACCTGAAACTGGCTTATCAGTACGGTGATGCCAAGGACATCGGCCACGTGATCGACAAGGTCCGCGCTGCCGAGCAGGAACTGATCGAATCGCCTGACGTGGAATTCCGCTTCCACAGCGGTGTGCCCGCCGCCGCATGACCCGCGTGCTGCTGCGGCGGGTGTCGTGCCCGCCGATAGCGCTCTTGTTGATCGCTTGTCACTGGGTCAAACCCAGCCGTTCATGCCACTCGGCGATGGACTCTTGCGGGTAGACATCGAACTGTTGGTCCTTGGGCCGCGCTTCGACTTCCACCCACGGCGCCTTCGAGCCGAGCATCAAGTGCGTGTGCTCTGGCGGGACCGGCAGCGGCGTGTCGATGGCCGACGCAAACGGGTGAATCAGCTCCGGCCATTCGGGGCTGAACAGCCATAAACCGCTGCCACATACCGCACAGAAATGCCGCTCGGCCGTGCTGCTGTGGGCGCGCTTGTCGTCTTCTTCCTTGAGCCGCGCATGGTAGATCGCGATGTGCTTGCGTCCGCGCACCTTCAAGCTGCCGGCGTCGCCGCCGAGATTGATTGCATAGCCGCCACCGCCCTGGGTCTTGCGGCAGATCGAACAGTAGCAGCGCTGATAAGGGTAGGGGTGGGCACTGGTCAGACTGAACGACACCGCGCCGCAATGGCAGGAACCTTCGAGCTGCATGCTGGACCTCCGACTGTTCTTAAGCGACTCAAGGCAGCCTAGACCCTCAGTGGGTATCGACAGGCACCAGAATCGCATCGCCGGTCGCCACCAGTTTCAACTGATCACCGGTCTGGGCGAACAATTCGGCATGGGCGAACACCTGCTTCTTGCCGGCCTTCACCACACGACCGCGTGCGATGAACACTTCGCCGATGGCAGGCGCCAGGCAGTTGACCGAAAAATGCGAAGCCAACACCTTGCCAGCGACCGTCCCGGCGGCGAAGCCACACACGGTGTCGAGCAGCGCGCCGATCATGCCGGCATGCAGGAAACCGGCATATTGCGCCATGTCGGCCTCGCGAAAAGCCATGCTGAGCTCGGCTTCACCGGGCTCGGCGCGGGTGACTTCAACGCCCGCCCAGCGGTTGAAGGCTGAGGTTGAATTGATGTGTTTGAGTGTGTCGAGCATGGCGAATCCCTCCGATTGAGGCTTCACCCTGCGCCGAGGCTCAGTGCAAGTCATCGTCGATAACCGAGGGTGATGGGCCGGCGATTGGCCGGTGAATGCATGGGCCTGATCGCGAGCAAGCTCGGCGCTTACAGGTTGATGCCAGATCCGAATTCTGTTCATGGAATTTTCACATTCACCCGGTTAAGCTGCGCGCCTCTTTGGGGAGTAGCCTGTTTGCGATTCGTCGCAAGCGCCTGTATCAACATTCTCGGCAACATGCCGTGGTGCAGGCACCTTTCGGTTGGTGAGACCATCGACATACCTGCGCTGAAGTCGGGCGCGCGGATATGTCGTGGACTCAAGCCCGACCGGATGTAACAGCGTGAACCTAGCCTCTCTCGTTTTCCTTGCTTTCGCCATGTCCACCGATGCCTTCGCGGCCGCGATCGGCAAAGGCTCCAGCCTGCACAAACCGAAATTTTTCGAAGCCTTGCGCGTCGGCCTGATCTTCGGCGTGATCGAAGCCATTACGCCGATAGTCGGCTGGTTCATCGGTCAGGCTGCCTCGCAATTCGTTTCCAGTTGGGACCATTGGATCGCCTTCACCCTGTTGCTGGTGCTCGGCTTGCACATGATCTACAACGGGGTGAAAACCGAAGACGCCGAAGAAGAAGTCGAAAAGCCCAAGAAGCACGGGTTCTGGCTGCTCGCGGTCACCGGTTTTGCCACCAGCATTGATGCGCTCGCCGTGGGCGTAGGCCTGGCGTTCGTCAACGTCAATATCTGGCTGGCGGCCGGTTTGATTGGTCTGGCGACCCTGACCATGGTCACCATCGGCGTGATGCTCGGCCGCGTGATTGGCAGCGTCATGGGCAAACGCGCGGAAATCCTTGGCGGCGTGGTGCTGATCATTGTTGGCGCGACCATTCTCTACGAACATCTATCGGCGTAAGCGCCGCAGCGTCTCAACACTGCCCGGAACCGCCCGCTCCCAAATGGGAACAAAACCCCGTGGGAGCGGGCTTGCTCGCGAAGAACGATCACACAGGCTACCGGGCAGGTACTCGCCACAAATACCACGATGCCACCGTCCGATAAGGGCTCCAGCCCAACCCGATCTCAACCATCTGCTTACGCGTCGGCTGCACCTCCAGCCCCTTCAGCCGCCGATATCCTTCACGCACGCCAAAGTCATCGGCCGGCAAGATATCCGGTCGTTCCAGGCTATAAATCAGCAGCATTTCGACGGTCCAGCGGCCAACCCCGCGCAAAGTCGTCAAGCGCGAGATCAACTGCTCGTCGTCCATGGCCAATGCGGTCGAAAAATCCGGCACCAAGCCCTCCAGCGACGCCTGTGCAATCCCTTGAATAGTCGCGATCTTGCTCGCTGAAAACCCGCAACTGCGCATCTGCTCGAAGCTCGTCGCCAGAATCTGTTCGGGCCGTGGGAATGGCACCGACGCAAACAGCGCCAGCAATCGACCGACAATCGCATCGCCAGCCTTGGCGTGCAGTTGCTGGTAAGCAATCGAGCGCACCAGCGATTCATACGGATCGCGGGCCGCATGCGGTTGATGCAGGCAAGGCCCGATGGTCGCGATGTGGCGAGCCCAGTCGGCGTCGGTGGACGCCAGAAATTCAGTCGCGGGCAAGTACGGATCGGGCATGTCGGTCAGCGTTTCAGCAAGGCGTTGACTTCGCCATAGGTAAACGCCTTCAGGTGGCTGCTGTCGAGCTTGCCGGTTTCCAGAAAGCTCCTGGACAGGCCGGCCATGGCGCCATACAGGAACTCGGCGATCCCCGACCCGGCGCTCAAACGGCGTACCCCCAGCGCTTTTAATGCCTCAGGTGCCGGCAAGCCTGGCAACCCAAGCACATTCACCGGCAGCGTGGTGCCTTGGCACAGCGCGGCAATTTCATACTCCGCCGCGACGCCTGCGGCGAACAATCCGTCGGCACCGGCCGCTTGATACAACGCGGCGCGTTTCAGGGTTTCGGCGACGCGATCCTCGGCCGGCACCAAGCCCTTGAGGTAGACATCGGTGCGCGCATTGATAAACAACTTCACGTGGCGTCGTTCGGCAACCTGCCGAGCGACTTCGATCTTGCGCGCCAGCAACTCGGGCGGGGCGGCGCCGTCCTCGATGTTGATCCCGACGGCGCCGGCGGCGAGCACTGCATCGACCACTTGCGCCACCCGCGTCAGGTCATCGGAATAGCCGGCCTCGATGTCCACGGTCAACGGCAGCGGACTGACCCGGGCGATGGATTCGACCGTCGACACCAGGCGTTCGAGGGGCAGGGCATTACCGTCGGCATAACCATGAACCCACGCCACCGCCGCGCTGCTGGTGGCCACGGCTTTGCAGCCCAGTTGTTCGACGATGCGCGCGCCGGCGGCGTCAGCGACGTTGGTGAGGATCAGCAAACCGTCGTGGTGCAGTTGATGAAAACGTGTGTCCATCGAAAGTCCTTCCTTATGACCGTTGCAATCATTAAAACGCAAGGTGTCGCGTGAGCTGCACCGCCGCACTTTCCAGCCGGAGCAGAAATGCCTTGCGCGGTTGTCCTCCACCATAGCCGGTCAACGAACCGTCCGCACCGATCACCCGGTGGCAGGGCACGACGATGGACAGCCGGTTGTGACCGTTGGCCAACCCCACCGCGCGACTGGCGCCGGGTTTGCCCAGCAGGGTGGCGATGCTGCCGTAGGTTCTGGTTTCACCGAATGGAATCTTCATCAGTTCGGCCCAGACCTGTCGGGCGAATTCACTGCCGGGCAGGTGTAGCGCGACGTTGAATCCCGTGAGTCTGCCAGCGAAATACTGCGCCAGTTCGGTTTCGATCTGTTGCAGATGCGCGTTGTGCCCCGGCGCCACGGCATAGCCATAGCGGTTCTGCAGTGCTTCGACTTCTTTGGTCAACGCCGGTCGATCAAGAAACTCCAGCAGCACCAGGCCACGGCGCTCGGCCATCGCGATCATCGGCCCCAGCGGCGTGGTCAACCGCGTGAACAGCAACGGCTCGCTGTTGGCTGCGCGCCCCGGCGTGATGTGGAAGGACTTCTGAAACGCCTCGCGAAAACCACTCAGGGATTCATAGCCCGAGTCGAATGCGGCGTTGTCGATAGAGTTGCCCTGTTTGATCCCGCCCAGCGCGATGCCGAGGCGCCGGGTGCGCAGCCACGCGTGAAAAGTCATGCCGAAATGCTGCTTGAACCAGCGCCGCAGTTTCAGCGGCTCGATGCCCCCGGCCAACAACTGCGCGTCGGTCCAGCGCTGCTCGGGATTGGCGTCCACCGACTTCAGCAGCCTCTGCACCCAATCCGGGGCGATGGCGGCGGCATCCAGCGGTTTGCAGCGCAGGCACGCGCGGTAACCCGCCGACAAGCATTCGTCGGCCTGGGCAAAGAACTCGACGTTCTCCGGTTTCGGCTTGCGCGCCGTGCAACTGGGGCGGCAGAAGATGCCGGTGGTTTTCACCGCAGTGAAAAACACCCCCTCATAGGCGGTGTCGCGTTCGAGCATGGCGCGAACCATCTCGGCGTGGGGCGGCAGTACAGCGTTTTGTAGGTTCATGGGCTGAGCATAAGACCCGTTGCGTGACGCCTCCACCGCTAAATCGACAGCGAATTGCGAAGCGTCGCGGTGGGACGGCGAGCAACTGAAGGAAATTGCCGCACTGGCGCAGGCGGGCGTCAGCAAACCGATTGTGAGCCGTGTCTTCCCGCTGAACAGGCCTGATGAAGCCTATACGGGGCTTGCGACCGGTCGCACGCGAGGCAAGGATCGAGGTTCAGGCTCGATCTAAAGACCGTGGGCCTTTGTCTGTCAACATCACAGGCCACTTCGGCTATTCACCTGAGCAATCTTGGGTTGTTCAGGTGATAGACACATCTGCGATGGCCCGATGTTGGCCGATTGCTGCTTGTTACGAAGGTCGGTAACCGGCCCGAAGTTGCCGGTCGCCCAGAGCTGGGCTGACGCAAAAATAGAAAGTCCATCCTGCTTTTAGTTTTTCTTCAGTGCTTGATCAAAAATCACCGGACCTGAGTTGGTCTCGCCTAACAAGTCTTGTGGATTGAGCAACGGGCATTCGCCCATGGTTAAACAGCCGCAACCGATGCAGCCTTCCAGGCTGGTTGACAGCTTGGTTAATTGCTCGATGCGTCGCTTCAGGGAGGACGCCCAGGCTTTTGAAACCGTTTCCCATTCCTTGGCGGACGCTTTGCGGTCATGGGGGATGGGTTCAAGGGCTGTCTTGATTTCCGCAAGGGAAATGCCGCTGGCTTGCGCAATTCGAATAATCGCGATCCGACGAAGCGTGCCGCGAGCGTAGACACGGTGATTACCGGCTGTACGCTGGGACGCCAACAAGCCTTTCGATTCATAAAAGTGAAGGGTAGACACCGACAAGCCGCTTCGTTTCGCGACCTGACCCACGCTCAACATTTGATGGTCGGTGATTTTTTCTTTCATGGGTATTGATCTCAAGTATGGTTGAGGTTTTAAAGTCTATCGCGTCAACACGAATAAACAACACCATCGTCTCTTTACCACGTGGTTTTTTTGCACGATGAACCAATCAAAATACTGGAAGGAATAGCTTAATGATTAGTTGGGCCTTTATTTATGACGCGCCGGAGACAGATTCAAAGACCGACAGGTTTGTCATCGAGCGCGGGGGTATGCGGAGCATCATGGTTCCGGTATCCGACCCCGCTGATGCAGTCGCACTCGCCGTTGAGTTGGTGAAAGATGGCGTTCAGTTTATTGAGTTATGTGGTGGTTTTGAACTTTCTTTGGTAGGTAAAATCGTTGACGCTATCGACGGCACTGTTCCTGTAGGACATGTCGGGTTTTCAGGCGCCCGAGCAGCCGCAAATCTAGTGAAAATATTCGCCGAGGAATTGTAATTTTCAAGCGCGCCCGCTGGTCAGCGCGGTATTAACACTGGCCAGCCATATAAATAAAGCGTAGGCAATTCGCTTCGTTGGCGCCTTGAGCCAGGCTCAGGTTTTGATGAGTGGCAATTCTCCCGTTCAACGTTTTAGAGCGCGAGTGCCCTATAAGACACTGAGCCTGCGCCCAATTGATAACAATCAGGTAAGTCGTCGAAGCCGCAGTCAGCGATAAATGATGTCGCCCACATCATTGAACAGATGGAAAAAGAAGGCGCTTCGATATTGGTTAAACCCGAAAAGCAGTTCTGGGGTGACCTCAAGGCACGAATTAAAGATCCGTTTGGTTATATCTGGGATGTTGCTCAACCCCTATAAGGACGGGATTGATCAAGTTCATATGGCATTCATTAAACGTGCAGTAAGTGTCGACGAACAGCGAGCATGGATGCTCAACTTTTACAGGAGGAGGTAGCAGCAATCGACTTGTGGAAATACATCGCCCGCCACAAAGCCTGAAAGCCAGTAATGCCCAGACCAATTTCTATCTGGCAAATTTTCTCGCGCCAACCACGCAGAAGATCACCGCCACGGTGACCCCGAGCATGCCGATGCTCACCTGTTCGTGAAGTAACGTCGCGGCCAGCGCCAAGCCAAAAAATGGCTGCAACAATTGAAGTTGGCCGACCGCCGCAATCCCGCCTTGGGCCAGCCCGCGATACCAGAACACGAAGCCGATCAGCATGCTGAACAGCGCCACATACGCCAGGCTCAGCCAGGCCGATGTGCTGATTCCTGCGAACGAAGCGGGCGCTCGCCATCCGGCCAGGGCCGCCATGATCGGCAATGCCAGGACCAGCGCCCAGCAAATCACCTGCCAGCCGCCCAATGTTCTGGACAGCTTTGCACCTTCGGCATAGCCCAGGCCGCAGGCCAGGATGGCCGACAGCATCAGCAGGTCGCCCAAGGGCGAAGCCGTCAGCCCTTGGGATACGGCAAAGCCGACCACCAGCAAACTCCCCAGCACCGAGAAAAACCAGAACGCCGGCCGGGGGCGCTCGCCGCCGCGCAATACGCCGAAAGCGGCGGTGGACAGCGGCAGCAGGCCGACGAAGACGATGGAATGCGCCGAGGTCACGTACTGCAACGCCAGCGCCGTCAGCAGTGGAAACCCGACCACTACGCCCAGTGCAACGATGGCCAGGGGCAACAATTGATTGCGCGTCGGGCGTTTTTCCTTGAACAGCCACAGCAGACACAGCGCCAGCACGCCGGCAATGGCTGCCCGGGCGACCGTCAGGAACACCGGATCGAATTCGTGCACGGCGATTCGTGTCGCGGGCAGCGAGCCGCTGAAGATCAGCACACCGATGAAACCGTTGATCAGCCCGCGCGTGTTGTTGTCCAGCGTCGGGCTATTCACTGCCGAAGTCCTTTCCATTGAGCGTTACCGTGTGGGGTTGCGGGAAGCCCATCCTATGAGCCAGCATTGATGACAATCAAAAAATTGTCATGGATACATCTGACCTATGCCTCGCTCCCGCTACAAATCACTGGTTGACACCCTCGCCGCCGAAATTCGCTCGGGGCAGCTGCTGCCCGGTACGCGTTTGCCTACGCACCGTGAACTGGCGGCAAACGAAGGGTTGGCGCTGGTCACTGCGAGCCGGGTCTATGCCGAGCTGGAAGCCATGGGTCTGGTCAGTGGCGAGACCGGGCGCGGGACGTTTGTCCGGGAGACCTCGTTGCCGCCCAGCCATGGCATCGATCAGCCGGACGTGGCGGCAGGGGTGATCGACCTCAATTTCAACTATCCCTCGCTGCCGGGGCAGGCGGACCTGTTGCGCAATGCGTTGCGCCAGCTGGCATTGTCCGGCGACCTCGAATCGCTCCTGCGCTACCAGCCCCATGCCGGGCGTGTGCATGAGCGCGCCGCGATTGCGCGGCACCTGAGTACCCGTGGCGTGATGGTTGAGGCCGGGCAGGTGTTGATTGTCAGCGGCGCTCAGCATGGCTTGGCGGTGACGATGATGGCGCTGCTGCGGCCCGGCGACGTGATCGCCGCCGACGCGCTGACGTATTCGGGTTTCAAGGTGCTGGCCGAAGCCTTGCACCTTGAAATCGTGCCCATTCCCGTCACGGGGCAAGGCCCGGATTTGGATGCGTTGGCCAAGCTCTGCCGCAACCGGTCAGTGCGGGCGGTGTACACCCAGCCGACGCTGCACAACCCGCTGGGTTGGGTGATGGCCGACGACCAGCGCGAGCAACTGGTGTCGATCGCACGCCAGCATGACCTGCTGATCATTGAGGACGCGGCGTACGCGTTTCTTGCCGAGAACCCACCGCCGCCCATCATTGAGTGGGCGCCGGAAAGGACGGTCTACGTCTCGGGTTTTTCCAAAAACGTCGCGACCGGTTTACGGGTGGGCTTCGTCGCCGCGCCCGCGCAATGGGTGTCCGCACTCGAGCGCACGATCAGATCCACCACCTGGAATACCCCAGGCGTGATGACAGCGATTGCCTGCGCCTGGCTCGACGATGGCACGGTGGTCCGGCTCGAAGCGCAAAAGCGTGAAGACGCGCAAGCTCGACAGGTGTTGGCTGACGCAGCGCTGCGTGGGGTTGATGTCATCCGCCATCCATCGTCGTACTTTCTGTGGCTGCCCCTGTCGGAAGACGCGCGGGCAGACCAGATCGCCGTGGCCCTGATGCGCGAGCAGATCGCGGTGTCCACTGCTGACCCCTTTGCGATCTCGGCCCACGTGCCGCATGCGCTGCGGTTGGCGTTGGGCTCGGTGGACATGGACACGCTTCGGCAGGCGTTAGCGAAGGTGAAATGGGTCGTGGAGGCGTACACGTAGCCCTGGGTTTTCTCGGCTACACTTTCCTTTCTTTGACGCAGGTCCGCCGTCCGTGGATGTTATCGCGCTGTGCCATGACTACTTGTCCAGGTGGGTGATAACCCCAGTCACCCAGCAGTTTTTCGGCGTGTTCGATTTGAACGGCCGTCTGGGCGTGACGTTTCTGCTGTGTTCCTACACTGTCGCCTACGGCCTGTTCCGCTTCAGGAAGTCTCGCGGTCTGACCGATGCGTCGACCTTCGGTCGATTCATCGGCGGCAGCCGGGTGTATCTGCACCGCTCGGCGTTGCTCGATTACCGCTATTACTTCGTCCGCGCCATTCTCAAAGTCGTGCTGGTGCTGCCGGTCGTTGGCCTGGTGGACCCCCACCTGTTGCGCTCCGCCGACTACGTAGGCTTTTTCACCCGTCTCTGGGGGGCGCGCGTACAAGCGGGCGAGCATGTCTCGCTGTCGTTGCTCTACGGCTTCGGGGTCTTTGTGGTTCAGGATTTTGCCAACTACTGGGGCCACCGCGCCTTTCATTCCCGCTGGCTGTGGGTGTTTCACAAAGTCCATCACTCGGCACCAGTGCTGGTTCCAGCCACCGTCAGCCGCTTGCACTTTGTCGAAGTCATTGCCGGGAAACTGACGAGCACGCTGTGCATCGGCGCCTATGCCGGGGTGTTCTGGTACGCCTGTGGCGGGGAGATCAGCAGCTACACCTTGTTTGGCGTGACTTGGCTGGTGCTGATCTTCAACAGTTTTGCGGCAAACCTGCGCCACACTCACGTCTGGCTGTCGTTCGGGCCGGCGGTCGAGCACGTGCTGAACAGCCCGGCCCAGCACCAGATTCACCACAGTGATGCGCCGAAGCACATCAACAAGAATTTTGCGATCAACCTGTCACTGTGGGACTGGATGTTCGGCACGCTCTACGTCACCACCCCGACGCCCGAACCCCTTCGTTTCGGAACCGGCGAAGCCGATCACGAACGTTACCTGACGGTGTACAGCCTGATCTGTACGCCGTTTTTGGACATCGCGCGCAAGCTCCGCCAGGCGAAACCGGCGCGGACGGTTGTCGCCGACACGTTGCAGTCTCCCGAATCATTCGATGAAGTTAGGCAGTTTTCTTCAATACGCAGGGCAGGGCGCTCAGTACCTTGAACGCTGTTTTCCTGAATTGAAGAAGGTGTGCGATGAGTCTGCTTGTGTCCATGGCGACGTTTGCCCTGGTGGCGTCGATAACGCCGGGGCCGGTGAATATTGTGGCGTTGAGTTCGGGCGCGCAGTTTGGGTTTCGCGCCAGTCAGCGGCATGTCGCCGGGGCCACCCTGGGGTTCGTTTTACTGCTGGTGTTGATGGGGCTGGGGCTGCATGAACTGCTGCAATTGTGGCCGGCGTTGACACGAGTGGTGCAACTGGCCGGCGTGACGTTCCTGTTGTTCATGGCCTGGAAGCTGGCGATGGACGATGGTCGTCTCGGTTCGAAAACGTCGGGACGGGCACCGTCGATGCTGTACGGCGCAGTGATGCAATGGCTCAACCCGAAAGCCTGGCTGGCCTGTGTGGCGGGGATGGGCGCGTTCGTTGCGGACGGCGAGGCGCGGTTGGTGTGGCAGTTTGCGGCGGTGTATCTGGTGATTTGCTATCTGTCGGTGTGTTGCTGGGCGTACGCCGGGACTTTTTTGCGTGGCTACCTGGGCAATCCGGCCGGGATGCGTTTGTTCAATCGGGTCATGGCGTTGCTGTTGGGGGGCTGTGCCGCTTATTTGCTGGTGTCCTAGATTCACCGCTCCCTCAGGCAGTGTTCAGCCGCGATATTGCCCAGGGGTCGCTGCCAGGTGTTGCTTGAACGCTCGTTGGAAATGCGCCTGATCAGCGAACCCCGCAGCGAGTGCCACGTCAGCGATTAACTTGCCGTTACGCAGTTGGTCGCGGGCAAACTGGATCCGCCGGTTGACCAGAAACGCGTGTGGGGTCATGCCGAAATGCTGTTTAAAGGCACGGATCAGGTACGACGGCGACAGCTGAGCCGCTTCGCAAATGTCCTCGAGTTTAAGCAAATGCGTGCAGTTGTCACGGATGTAGTCAGCGGCGCGCTCAAGCTTGAAGTTGGGTTCGCGCAGCGGTTGATCGGCGGGGTTGAGTCGCTGTTGCACGTCAGTAAAAAACTCCACCGCCGCGCTGTGCTTTTGCAACACGTCCTGCTGGGGATCGACCAGGGTCCGGTACAGGTTTTTGAGGCCGGTAAACAGCTGGGCGTCGCGGGTGTGAGTGAGGCTAAAGCGCCGAAATGCCGAGTCCCGCGTGAAACCGAGCTGGTGTTGCAAGTCGGTCAGCCAGGGCGTTTCGACGTACAGCATCAGGTACGACCACGGCTGGTCGTCGATCGGGTTGCAGGCGTGAACATCATCGGGGTTCATCAGCACCACGGTGCCGTCGCTGACCTCAAACGCCGATTGCTCATGCAGGTAGGTGCTGCGTCCGGCGGTGATTGCACCGATGGAAAAGTGCGCGTGTGCATGCCGGGTGTAGCAGACTTCGCGGCCGTCGGCGATGGCGCGGGCTTCGATGAAGGGGAGCGCCTCGTCACGCCAGAAGCGCGGGGCCTGGTCAGCGTTTTTGGCAACGGCGTGCTTCATCGTCAGCGTCCTCGGCAGGTCAGCCGCGAAGTGTATTAGCCCTCGCCGTCAAAAGCGCGCTGCAATACGGCGATGTCGAGTTTTTTCATCTGCATCATCGCGGCCATCGCCCGTTGGGATTTGCTCGTGTCCCGGTCTTTGAGCATCTCCATCATGACCACCGGCACGATCTGCCACGACAGCCCGAATTTATCCTTGAGCCAGCCGCATTGCTCGTTTTGCGGGTGGGCGGACAACGCGCCCCAGAAATGGTCGACCTCGTCCTGGGTCTGGCAATTGACCTGAAATGAAACGGCCTCGCTGAAGGTAAACATCGGGCCGCCATTGAGCCCCGTGAACGGCTGGCCGTCGAGTTCGAAGCTGACCGTCAACACCGAGCCGACCGGCCGGCCATGAAACTCCTGGCCGGCCTCGCCATAGTGCGTGAGCGCAGTAATTCTTGAATGGTCGAACACCGAGCAGTAGAACTTCGCCGCCTCTTCGGCTTCATGGTCGAACCAGAGGCAGGGCGTCAATTTTTGAATGCGTTGCATGGCGGTGATCCTCTTCGGGTAACTCATCCGGACTTTCAGCGTAGACAGCCTGTGATCGTTCGGCAGTACCGTAGATCGACAAACCCTGATCGGAAATGCCGAAGTCGCGGCAGCTCCGGTCGTTGATCCGTCATGGGTGATTGCGGTCAATATGACCTGTTTTCGAGTCATAAAGACAAATAACCGATGCGGTCAAATTGACCTGTATCGCGGCAACCTGTTGATTTATAAGGCTGATAAACCTGGCACAAAAACTGATACAGCAAACGTACAACTGGTCTGCTTCAGGAGTACGAAAAAATGTTCGATTTCTTCAGCAATCCTCTGAACGTTCTGCACCTGTCGAGCAAAGTGCTTGGCGTTGGCCTGGTGATGCTGTTGGCCGGCATCTACGGCGCCTACCTCTACGACGGCGGTCTGCCGATTGTGGTGCTGGTGTTGATGCACGCCATGACCATCGTCGGCCCGACCCTGATCAAAATCGGCTACGTGATGCGTCTGCTGTCGCAGCACCGCTTGGGCAAAGGCTTGATCAGCGCGGTGGTGGCCTGAGGTGCGTAACCTCGGTAGCGCCGCTGTTCAGCCTGGGCTTTCGCCCGTTCTTTCTGGCAGGCGCCGGTTTTGCGGTGATTGCCGTGGCGATCTGGGCACTCTGGCTATACGGCCGATTGCCCGGCGCGCAACCCGTCGGCGGCATGCTGACTTGGCACCGGCATGAAATGCCCTTTGGTTTTGCCACGGCGATCATCGCCGGATTCCTGCTGACCGCTGTGCCGAACTGGACCGGGCGCCCCGGCCTGCAGGGCTGGCCCCTGATCGGTTTGCTGCTGGTGTGGCTGGCCGCTCGCCTGGCCTGGTTGCTGCCATTACCGCCCACGGCGTTACTGACGCTGCAGATCCCGTTTCTGCCGCTGCTGGCGTGGGTGCTGGGTCGCGATCTGATCGGCGCCGGCAAACGCGACCATTACCCGATTCTGTTGGTGATCGCCCTGATGGCCGGTTGTCAGGCCATGACCTTGTACGGCATGGCGCTGGACGATGCGGGCCTGCAACGGCGTGGGGTGTTGGCGGCGTTGTGGCTGGTGGCCGCGTTGATGAGCGTCATTGGCGGGCGGGTCATTCCCTTTTTTATCCAGCGCGGCCTCAACCGTCCTGTGGCACCCGCTACGAGTCCGCTACCAACCCGGCTGTTGTTGCTCAGCAGCGTGTTGGCGGCGGTATCGTTTGCGGCCGGACTCGATGATGCGCCGAGACCCTGGCTGGGCGTGTTATTCCTGCTGATCGGCGCCTTGCATCTGCTGCGCCTGTGGCGCTGGCATGATCGCGGCCTCTGGCGCGTGCCGCTGTTGTGGTCGCTGTATCTGGCGTATGCGTGGCTGGTGGTGGCTGCGCTGGCGATGGTGCTGTGGCACGCAGGCGTCATGCCGCAACAGAGTCTGGCCACGCATTCGCTGGCGGTCGGCGGCATTGGCGGGTTGATTCTGGCGATGATTGCGCGAGTCAGCCTCGGTCACACCGGCCGGGCGTTGCAGCCGGCGAAAAGCGTGGTGCTGGGGTTTGCCTTGCTGCTGATCGCTGCCGTGAGCCGGGTCGCGCTGGTGCCGTTTTCCAGCTGGGGTCTCGGCGTGTCGGCGCTGCTCTGGTGCAGCGCGTTCGGTGTGTTTCTGACGCACTACACCGCGATTTTGCTCAAGCCTCGGGTCTAGCGCCCCTGGAGGGCTGTTGTGGCGAGGGGGCTTGCCCCCGTTCGGCGACGAAGTCGTCGCAAAAACACCGGGGTCGCTTCGCAACCCAACGGGGGCAAGCCCCCTCGCCACAACAACCCTATAGACCTCCAATTCTCCAACCCTATAGCCCTCCAGCCATAACAGCCCCCAAACACAACAGCCCCAGCCACAACAACCCTCCAACCACAGCCCCCCTCTAGCCATAACCACCCCTTGCCATAAAAAGGTGCTTGCACCACCAGAAAACAGAGGCGGTATTCGGGTGACCGGTGGTCGATGAACCGGTCCCGCCCGGTAATTTGCGCTTAGCTGAAGGGATAGCGCCAACTCTGTAGAAGCCGCGCTCGTTCGCGAAGTCGTGCGTTCTGGCACCGCGCGTCATCGTTGTTCGCGGGCAAGCGTCGCTCCTGCGGTAAAAAAGGCGTCACCGTGAGTCTGAGGAAGTTCGCAATGCTGACCCTGAACATCAATGGCAAGGATCAGGCGCTGGATGTCCCCGCGGACATGCCGCTGCTCTGGGTACTGCGCGATGTCGCGCACCTCACCGGCACCAAATTCGGTTGCGGCATAGCCCAGTGTGGCGCCTGCACCGTGCACGTCGACGGCGCGCCGTTGCGCTCTTGCATCACGCCCGCCACCGCGGTGGCCCACGGGCAAAAAATCCTCACCATCGAAGGCCTGTCCACCGACGGTTCGCACCCGGTGCAACAAGCCTGGACCGAGCTTGACGTGGTCCAGTGCGGTTATTGCCAATCGGGGCAGATCATGTCGGCGGCGGCGTTGCTGGCAAAAATTCCGAACCCCACTGACAGCGACATCGATCAGGCGCTCTCCGGCAACATCTGCCGCTGCGGCACCTACCCACGGATCCGTGCGGCGGTCAAACGCGCCGCCGAAATCGGTTGATGTCACCTCGAGGGGAGTCTGGACCATGAACAGCATCAACCCTGTGTCGCGTCGTGCTTTTCTCAAGGGCAGCGCCCTGTTGGGCGGCGGTCTGGTGGTGGCGTTTGTGATCCCCGGCGCGCATCGCTTTGCCTTGGGCGCCGAGAATCAAGGCAACACCTTCGCGCCCAATGCCTTTTTACGCATCGGCAACGACAACCGCGTCACCGTGCTGCTGGGCCATTCGGAAATGGGCCAGGGCATCTGGACCGGCCTGACCATGTTGATCGCCGAAGAGCTGGACGCCGACTGGGCGAAAATCCGCGTCGAACATTCCCCAGCCTCGGCCGCCGATTATGGCCTGGCCGGGTTTGGCGGCATGCAGATCACCGGTGGCTCGACCTCGACCTGGATGGAGTTCGATCGCTACCGGGCCGCCGGTGCGGCGGCGCGCTTGATGCTGATCGACGCGGCCGCCAAGCGCTTCGACGTGGCGCCTTCGCAGATTCGCACCGAGTCGGGCGTGGTGATCGCCGGCGACAATCGGGCCACTTACGGCGAACTGGCGGATGACGCCGGCAAGCTGCCAGTACCGGACCCCGCGTCGATCACCTTCAAAGAGGCCAAGGACTGGAAACTGATCGGCAAACCCACCCGGCGCCTCGACACCCCGGAAAAAATCACCGGTCGTGCCAAGTTCGGCATGGACGTGCAGTTTGACGGCTTGCTGACCGCCATGGTGGCGCGCGCGCCGGTGTTCGGTGGCAGCGTCAGATCCTTCGAAGGCGCCGAAGCATTGGCTGTGCCCGGCGTGCACAAAGTGCTGCAAGTGCCCACGGGCGTGGCGGTGATTGCCGATCATTATTGGGCCGCCAAGCTGGGGCGCGACGCACTGAAGATCGACTGGGACTTGGGGCCGAACACCGGGCTCGACAGTCAGAAACTCCTGGAGAGCTTCCGCAAACTTGCAGCCACCCCCGGCACATCGGCGAGCAAGGCGGGCAATGCCACGGCGGCGTTGGGCAAAGCGGCCAAGTCCATCGACGTTGAATACAGCGTGCCGTACCTGGCCCACGCGCCGATGGAGCCGCTCAATTGCACGGTGAAACTCAGCAAGGACAAGTGCGAGATCTGGACCGGCACGCAGTTTCAGACCCTGGATCAAATGATCGCCGGCAAAATCACCGGGCTCAAACCCGAGCAGGTCGAGATTCATACCGAGTTTCTTGGTGGCGGTTTTGGTCGCCGGGCCAATCCGACTTCGGACTTTGTCGCCGAAGCTGTACAGGTGGCGAAGGCGGCGGGCGAGCCGGTGAAAACCGTATGGTCGCGCGAGGACGACATTCGCGGCGGCTATTACCGCTCGATGTTCCTGCATCAGGCCACTATCGGGCTGGATGCCGCCGGGATGCCGGTGGCCTGGAAGCATGTGCTGGTCGGCCAGTCGATCATGGCCGACACCGCGCTGGAGGCGAGCATGGTCAAGGGCGGCGTCGACAAAACCTCCGTCGAAGGCGTTGCCGACAGCCCCTACCTGGAAGACCTCGCCAACCACCAGGTGGATTTGCACTCGCCGAAAACCGGCATCAATGTGCTGTGGCTGCGCTCGGTGGGGCACAGCCACACGGCGTTTGTCATGGAGTCGTTGATTGACGAACTGGCCGACGCGGCCGGCCAGGACCCGGTGGACTACCGACGAACGCTGCTCAAGAACCATCCACGGCACTTGGGCGTCTTGAATCTGGCGGTGGAGAAAGCCGACTGGACCGCGCCGCTGCCCGACGGTCACGCCCTGGGTGTGGCGGTGCACGAGTCGTTCGGCAGCTACGTGGCGCAAGTGGCCGAGGTGTCGCAGGACAACCTGAAAATTCGCGTGCACCGGGTGGTGTGCGCGGTGGATTGCGGGATAGCGGTCAACCCGCAAAGCATCGCGGCGCAGATGGAATCGTGCATCAGCTTCGGTCTTGGGTTCGCCTTGCACAGCAAACTGACGTTCAAGGACGGGCAAGTGGTGCAGTCCAATTACCACGATTATCAGGTGCTGCGGCTCAACGAAATGCCGGTGGTCGAAGTGCACATTCTGCCGAGCAGCGACAAACCCGGTGGTATCGGCGAGGCCGGCGTACCGCCCACCGCGCCGGCCGTTGCCAACGCGGTGTTCGCCCTGACCGGGCAGCGCTTGCGCGAATTGCCGCTGCAACTGTCGGGGGTGTGACATGAGACGACATCTGATCCTTGGTGCGGCGCTTTTGCTCGGTTTGGGCGGCTACGCTTCCGACCTGTTCGCCGATGACCAGGCGGCGTTGAAAGCCTTCGAGACCGTGCAGAAAGTCTTCCAGAGCCCGCGCTGCCAGAACTGCCACATCCCCGGCGACTCGCCGCTGCAATTCGACGCCGGCGTGCCGCACGCGATGAATGTGGTGCGCGGCATGGACGGCAAGGGCGCGGCCGGGTTGCCCTGTGCGACCTGTCACGCCGAAACCAATCCGCCGGCCAGTTACGGCCCCCATGCGCCACCGGGTGCGCCGCACTGGAGCCTGCCGCCCGCGGCGCACAAGATGGCCTGGATCGGTCTGCCGCCGGACAAGCTGTGCGCGCTGATCAAAGACCGCTCCAGCAATGGCGACCGCGACTTCGCCGCGCTGATCAAGCATGTCAGCGACGACAAACTGGTGCTGTGGGGCTGGAATCCGGGCGTCGGTCGCGCGCCGGTGCCGGTGCCGCACGATATTTTTGTCACGCAATTCAAGTTGTGGGCAGACGCCGGCGGGCCGTGTCCGGTACTGGGCAGTTGACCGGCGGTCCGGTCATGGGGAGTCATCGCGGCGGTGGAGGACTCTAACGTTCGTATCCACTGCTGGAGTGAGACATGTTGAACCCAGGCAAACAGGCGCGGCACGGTGCGCGTGCAGCGCAGTTGCTATCGCCGCAACAGGAACGCGAGTTGCTGCGAGACCAGGCCCGCAAGGCCGAGCAGGAAGTGATGGGCGTGCAGATGGCGAGCATGGATGCGCTGACTCTGCTGTCCAATCGGCATGGGGTCCTGACGCTGGCCCAACTGGGGCTGGACGCCTGTCAACGGCTGGGTACACCGGCGACGCTGCTGTTTTTTGACCTCGATAACTTCAAACGCATCAACTATCTGTACGGCCGTGCCGAGGGCGACGCCGCGCTCAAGACCTTCGCCGACGTGTTGCGCATTGCCTTTCGCGAAAACGATGTGGTCGGCCGACTCGGGGACGACGAGTTTGTCGTGTTGCTGACCGGGTCTGGCGCCGTTGAGCGGTCAGCGATCAAGGCGCGTCTCGAGGAGATACTCGATGAGCGCAAAGCCACAATGCGCCGCGCTCATGAGATTCGTTTCAGCATTGGCCAGATCGAGTATGACCCTGCGCTTCACGGCTCAATTGCCGGATTGCTCGCCCGAGCCGATGCGGTTACTTGGCAAACAACTGGCTGATGTCCTTGAAGGCCTTGAATTCCAGCGCATTGCCGCACGGGTCGAACAGAAACATCGTTGCTTGTTCGCCCACCAATCCTTGAAAACGGATGCCCGGTTCGATCACGAATCGGGTGTCGAGGCGTTTCAGGCGTTCGGCCAACGCTTCCCAGTCGGGCATGCCCAACACCACCCCAAAATGCGGCACCGGCACGTCATGGCCGTCGACGGCGTTGGTCTGCGCCGCTTGCTGGGACGCGTTTTTCGGCGCGAGGTGAATGACCAGTTGATGGCCGAAGAAGTTGAAATCCACCCAATGCTCGCTGGAGCGGCCTTCTTCCAGGCCGAACACTTCACCGTAAAAGCTGCGCGCAGCCGCCAGGTCGTACACCGGTATTGCCAAGTGGAAAGGGGAGAGTTGCATCGCAGTTGCCTCGCAGTTAGTCGGTTAGCGAGGCTGAGTGTAGCGCCGTGTGCCGAACACCATAAATCCCCTGTGGGAGCGGGCTTGCTCGCGAAGGCGCCGTGTCAGACGCCATCAATGTTGCCTGGTGCACCGCCTTCGCGAGCAAGCCCGCTCCCACAGCGGGGTGGCGTCGGCCAATGAATGTCGCGCATAAAAACCCGCCAGACTCGGCGGGTTTTTATGGGTTAACCGGAGATCACTCTTCCAGGCTGCCCATCGCAGTGGTGTTGAAACCACCGTCCACGTACATGATTTCGCCGCTGATGCCGGACGCCAGGTCCGAGCACAGGAAGGCGCCGGCGTTGCCGACTTCGTCGATGGTGACGTTGCGACGCAGCGGGGTTTGCGCTTCGTTGGCGGCCAGCATCTTGCGGAAGTTCTTGATGCCGGAAGCGGCGAGGGTGCGGATCGGACCGGCCGATACGCAGTTGACGCGGGTGCCGTCCGGGCCCAGGGAGCCAGCCAGGTAACGCACGCCGGCTTCCAGCGAAGCCTTGGCCATGCCCATTACGTTGTAGTTCGGCATGGTGCGCTCGGCGCCCAGGTACGACAGGGTCAGCAAGCTGCCGTTGCGGCCTTTCATCATTTCGCGGCCAGCCTTGGCCAGGGCGACGAAGCTGTAGGCGCTGATGTCGTGGGCAATGCGGAAACCGTCACGGGTGGTGGCTTCGGTCATTGCCCGACCGAAGCAGTACGCTGCTCGGCACTCGGGAATACGTTGCGTTTGCAGATTTTC
>NZ_JBNNWE010000097.1:0-23008 GCF_050280905.1 Pseudomonas sp. NPDC086278 | reverse complement strand
GGCGGGATCGGCAAGTCATCCTTGAGCGGATCCGGGCGCTTGCCCTTGCCGGCGCGGTACTGGCGAATCTGATAGACGTAAGCCAATACCTGGGCTGCTGGCCAAAGACGTCGACGGCATCCTGCAACGTCGCATGGACGAAGTCATCGACGGCGAGTACCAGAACTACAAAGCCAAAGACGGCGCGTTCGTCCGTGAACACTTCTTCAACTCGCCAGAACTCAAGGCGATGGTTGCCGATCTGTCCGACGACGAGATCTGGAAGCTCAACCGTGGCGGCCACGACCCGTACAAGGTCTACGCGGCGTACCACGAAGCGGTCAACCACAAGGAACAACCGACCGTCATCCTGGCCAAGACCATCAAGGGTTATGGCACCGGTGCCGGCGAAGCGAAGAACACCGCGCACAACACCAAAAAGGTTGATGTTGAAAGCCTGAAGCTGTTCCGCGATCGTTTCGACATTCCGGTGAAGGACGAAGAGCTGGAAAACCTGCCGTTCTTCAAGCCAGAGCCAAACAGCGCCGAAGCCCGCTACCTGAGCGAGCGCCGCACGGCACTCGGCGGTTTCGTGCCACAACGCCGCGCGCAAAGCTTCAACATCCCGACGCCGCCACTCGACACCCTCAAGGCCATCCTTGACGGCTCGGGCGACCGTGAGATTTCCACCACCATGGCCTTCGTGCGGATCCTGGCGCAACTGGTCAAGGACAAGGAAATCGGCTCGCGCATCGTTCCAATCATCCCGGACGAAGCCCGTACCTTCGGTATGGAAGGCATGTTCCGTCAGTTGGGCATCTACTCCTCCGTCGGCCAGCTCTACGAGCCAGTCGATAAAGACCAGGTGATGTTCTACAAGGAAGACAAGAAGGGCCAGATCCTCGAAGAAGGCATCAACGAAGCGGGCGCCATGAGCTCCTTCATCGCTGCCGGTACTTCGTACTCCAGCCACAACCAGCCAATGCTGCCGTTCTACATCTTCTACTCGATGTTCGGCTTCCAGCGTATCGGCGATCTGGCCTGGGCCGCTGGCGACAGCCGCACCCGTGGCTTCCTGATCGGCGGCACCGCCGGCCGCACCACGCTGAACGGCGAAGGCCTGCAACACGAAGACGGTCACAGCCACATCCTGGCTGGCACCATCCCGAACTGCCGCACCTTTGATCCAACCTACGGCTACGAGCTGGCGGTGATCATCCAGGACGGTATGAAGAAGATGACCGAAGAGCAGCAGGACGTTTTCTACTACATCACCGTGATGAACGAGTCCTACCAGCAGCCAGCCATGCCGGCCGGTGTCGAGGAAGGCATCATCAAGGGCATGTACCTGCTCGAAGAAGACACCCGCGAAGCGGCGCACCACGTTCAGCTGATGGGCTCCGGCACCATCCTGCGTGAAGTGCGTGAAGCGGCGAAGATTCTGCGTGAAGAGTTCAACATCGGCGCCGACGTCTGGAGCGTTACCAGCTTCAACGAACTGCGTCGCGATGGCCTGGCCGTCGAGCGCACCAACCGCCTGCACCCTGGCCAGAAGCCGAAACTGAGCTACGTCGAAGAGTGCCTGAACGGCCGTAAAGGTCCGGTCATTGCCTCTACCGACTACATGAAACTGTTCGCTGAGCAAATTCGTCAGTGGGTGCCGTCCAAGGAATTCAAAGTCCTGGGCACCGACGGTTTCGGCCGCAGCGACAGCCGCAAGAAACTGCGTCATTTCTTCGAAGTCGACCGTCATTTCGTGGTGTTGGCAGCCCTGGAAGCATTGGCTGACCGTGGTGACATCGAACCCAAGGTTGTGGCTGAAGCCATCACCAAGTTCGGTATCAACCCGGAAAAACTCAACCCACTGGACTGCTGAGGAGAGATTCTGTGAGCGAACTCATTCGCGTACCTGACATCGGCAGCGGTGAAGGTGAAGTAATTGAACTGTTTGTGAAGGTCGGCGACCGTGTCGAAGCCGACCAGAGCATTCTGACGCTGGAGTCGGACAAGGCGAGCATGGAAATTCCTGCGCCGAAGGCCGGTATCGTCAAAGCGATCAAAGTGAAGCTGGGCGATCGCCTGAAAGAAGGCGACGAACTGCTCGAGCTGGAAGTCGAAGGTGCCGCTGCTGCGGCCCCGGCGGCTGCCGCTGCACCGGCCGCCAAAGCAGAAGCTGCACCGGCGCCGGCACCTGCCGCCGCTGCTCCAGCCGCCGCGCCTGCTGCGGCCACCGCCCAGCAAGTGCACGTGCCGGACATCGGTTCGGCGGGCAAGGCCCAGATCATCGAGATCCAGGTCAAGGTCGGCGACACCGTCGAGGCTGATCAGTCGCTGATCACCCTGGAATCCGACAAGGCGAGCATGGAAATCCCCTCGCCCGCCGCTGGCGTGGTCGAAAGCATCAGCGTCAAGCTCAACGACGAAGTCGGCACCGGCGACCTGATCCTGGTCCTGAAAGTGGCGGGTGCTGCGGCCCCTGCCACGGCCGCGCCAGCCCAGGCCGCTGCGCCTGCTGCCGCTCCGACACCTGCCGCTGCGGCCCCGACTGCACCGGTTGCCGACAGCGTTCAGGACATTCACGTCCCGGACATCGGTTCGTCGGGCAAGGCCAAGATCATCGAAGTCCTGGTCAAGGCCGGCGACACCGTTGAAGCCGACCAGTCGCTGATCACCCTGGAGTCCGACAAGGCGAGCATGGAAATCCCATCGCCTGCCGCCGGCGTGGTGGAAAGCGTTTCCATCAAGCTGGACGACGAAGTCGGCACCGGCGACCTGATCCTGAAGCTCAAAGTCAAAGGCGCTGCGCCTGCTGCTGCCCCGGCGACCGCCGCTGCCGCTGCACCTGCCGCTGCTGCTCCAGCCGCCGCTGCGCCTGCTGCTCCGGCACCTGCCGCACCGGCTGCCGCACCGGCCAAGCCGGGTGCCAAGGTTCACGCTGGCCCGGCAGTACGCCAACTGGCCCGTGAGTTCGGCGTCGAGCTGAACGCCGTCGGCGCCAGCGGCCCGCACGGTCGCATCCTCAAGGAAGACGTGCAGGTTTACGTCAAAGCCATGATGCAGAAGGCCAAGGAAGCACCGGCCGCTGCCGCTGGCGCAACTGGCGGCGCGGGCATCCCGCCGATCCCGGCCGTGGACTTCAGCCGCTTCGGTGAAACCGAAGAAGTGCCGATGACTCGCCTGATGCAAATCGGCGCGTCGAGCCTGCATCGCAGCTGGCTGAACATTCCGCACGTGACTCAGTTCGATTCGGCTGATATCACCGAGCTGGAAGCGTTCCGTATCGCCCAGAAAGCCGTTGCAGAGAAGGCCGGCGTCAAGCTGACCATCCTGCCGCTGCTGCTCAAGTCCTGCGCGCACCTGCTCAAGGAGCTGCCGGACTTCAACAGTTCGCTGGCACCGAGCGGCAAGGCGATCATCCGCAAGAAGTACGTGAACATCGGCTTCGCGGTCGACACCCCTGAAGGCCTGCTGGTCCCGGTCATCAAGAACGTCGACCAGAAGAGCCTGTTGCAACTGGCAGCCGAAGCCGCCGCGCTGGCCGCCAAGGCCCGCGACAAGAAGCTCACCGCTGACGACATGCAAGGCGCCTGCTTCACCATTTCCAGCCTCGGCCACATTGGCGGCACCGGCTTCACGCCGATCGTCAACGCGCCGGAAGTGGCGATCCTCGGTGTTTCCAAGGCAACCATCCAGCCAGTCTGGGACGGCAAAGCCTTCCAGCCGAAACTGATGCTGCCGCTGTCGCTGTCCTACGATCACCGCGTGATCAACGGCGCTGCGGCTGCACGCTTCACCAAGCGTCTGAGCGATCTGCTGGCTGACATTCGCACCATTCTGCTGTAACACCGATAGGCCCTCCTTCATCGGAGGGCCCATCGCGTTCGACGATTTCCGAGCGCCACGCTCGTACCTCAACCCCGCCAATTTGGCGGGGCTTTTTTTGCCTCGAATAAAGCAACTTCCTACAGTTATGGCTGATATCGCCCACAACTCAGGTCTACTTCTGCCCGATATTTTCTAATCGACAGCAACTAGTCTTAGTTCAGCAGATTGTTCATTTAACCACTGCAAAACATCCTCGCTTAGTTAGCGTTAATTCGAATGGATTCGAACATGTTCAAACCCACGGTCGGCCCTGTTATTGGCCACACTACAACTAATCACGCGCGGATCTTCCTGCGTGGAGAAGCCCAGGGCACCGCCTTGGTATTTGCCGGTATTCGATACCGACGCCGGAGCGAAGTGCGCTGGTCTCAAGGCGTATTTGCACAATTGACACACTTGCGCGATATGTCCGATGTGATTTCGCTCAACGCACTGACCGCCGACACCGAGTACGAATACCAGGCCGGATGGTTCAGCCCGATGAGCCCGGTGCACACCGTTGAAACGGTTCAGGAACTGCCGCTGCAATGGCCCCGGGAGATTTATCGCTTGCGCACCCGGTCCGCCGAAGCCAGCGTGCCGCGGGCGTACATCGTCGGTTCATGCCGTTACCTGCGGCTGACGGCGGGCGTGGCAATCACACCAAAGGCCGGCGATCGGATTTTCGCCTCGATTGCCCAACTCGCCGAACAGGCAAAACCGCCGATCAGTGCGATGTTGATGACCGGCGATCAAATCTATGTCGATGACTTGAACGTTATTGCACCCGACCGTGACTTCAAGGAAATACTCGGCAAGTACCGCGCGGCATTTTCTCAACCCAATATAACCAGGCTAATGTCCTGCACACCGACTTACATGATTCTCGACGATCATGAAATAGAAGATAACTGGCCCGCCAACGCGAGCAAGTCAGACGCTTACTTATATAAGAACGCCATGGCCGCGTATGAGTTATATCAAGCCAGCCATAGCCCGGCGCACAACTTGCTCGGCAACGGGCAGATCGATAAGATACTCGAGCATTATTGGTATCAGTTCAGTGAAGGCGACATTGAATGGTTCGTCACTGACAGCCGGACCCGGCGCAACCTGTCGGCGGATGACCGACGCATCCTCGACGAAGAACAGGAACAGGCGCTGTGCTATTGGCTGATCCACAGCCCGGCCCGGGTCAAATTCGTGGTCACCAGCGTGATGTTCTACCCCGACCGCAAAACCCTTGGCGACGATGCCTGGAAAGCATTTCCGGAACAGCGCCTGCGCCTGCTGGAAACGATTCGCCTGCATCGGCTCAAGAACGTCATCTTCATTTCCGGCGATGTTCACGGCTCACTGACCAGTCGCCTGACCCACACCGAAGACCCGAAATTCGAGGTGCACACCCTCGTTTCGTCGCCGCTGTGCAACAGCAAACTGCTGCCGTATGCCAATGCGTCGACGTTCATTCTCGATCAGCCCTTGGCCGAAACGGGCGCAGGCGACTATCGACATGAACTGACCAGCGAGGTGATCAGCCAGGACAACTTTGCCCACATGGTGGTGCAGCGGGAGCGGATTCAGGTCAATTATCACGACCGCGATGGCACGCTTCTGCAATCGGTAGACATCCCGTTGCGCTAAGGCAATGAAGGCCAAATGCATTAGTTTTGAGCCCGCGCTGGAGAAATCTGCACGCCTGCCGACACATTCTTATAGCACTTGGCCTTCATGTCTCTTGTCAGTCAGTGTCGCAATGATGCAACCTTGCCGCAGATAACAGTAAAGAGGGCGAGAGCCCGGCGCGATCAGCACATTCGAAGCGAGTTTCCCTTAATGAAAAGCCAACCCGATGCCGCCAGCCGTATGGTGGCCGAGGTAGTGACGCAGTTGCCTGTGCCCTCGCGGCTCGGCATGCTGCGTTTCGAACGGCTGAATGAAGCTAGCTGGGCCTTACTGTTTCTTGATCCCAATTGCGAACGTGAGTTTGGCCTGCCGGCCGTCGAGTTGTGTGCGCTGGTCGACTCGCCCTACGCAAGCCTGATGGAACCCGAAGCCCGCTATCAACTGCACGACGCGATCCAGCAACAACTTAGCAACAGCCCGCATTACCTGATCCGCTACAACCTGCACACCGCCAAAGGCTCCTTGAACCTGCTCGAACTGGGCGAAGCCTACCGACAACACAATCGACACCTGCTGCGCGGCTACCTGATGGTGGTGGACGGTTTGTTCGAGGGTGGGCAAGTGCTGCCGACGCAGGACCTGGAAACCCAGAACTCGCGGCTGCAAATTGCCCTCGAACTCAATCAACGGGCCCAGCAGGAACAACTCCAGCACCTGGATCGGGTGCGCGCCCAGCAGGATTTGATCCTGCTGCTGACCCGCCAGCGCTACAGCACCAACAATTCCCTGCAAGAAGCCGCCGAGCTGATCACCCGCAGCGCCTGCGACATCTATGAAATCGACTGCGCCAGCCTGTGGAACCTCGAGGGATCGCTGTTGGTGCCGATTTCGGCCTATCACCGCGCCACCAGCAATTACCTGCTGCCGGAACCGATCGATGTCAGCGGTTTCCCTGACTACCTCGACGCCTTGCACAGCAGCCGGGCGATCGACGCCCACAACGCGATGCGCGACCCGCGTACCCGGCACATGGCCGAGAGCCTGCGCCCGCGCGACGTGAACGCGATGCTCGACGCCAGCATCCGCGTCGACGGCCAGGTGGTTGGCGTGCTCTGCCTGGAACAGACCGGCGTGACCCGCGCCTGGCAGTCGGATGAAATCGCCTTCGCCGGCGAGCTGGCCGATCAGTTCGCCCAGGTCATCAACAATCACAACCGCCGCACCGCCACCAGTGCCTTGCACTTGTTCCAGCGCGCAGTCGAGCAAAGCGCCAACGCCTTTTTGCTGGTCAATTGCGACGGCGTGGTCGAATACGTCAACCCGAGTTTCACCGCGATCACCCAGTACAGCCCCGAAGAAGTCCACGGCCAGCGGCTGTCGGAACTGCCGGCGCTGGAAAACCTCAGCGAGCTGCTGTTCGACGCGCCCTCGGCCCTGGCCAAAAGCAACAGCTGGCAGGGCGAATTCAAGAGCCGGCGTAAAAACCTCGAACCCTACTGGGGCCAGTTGTCGATTTCCAAGGTGTATGGCGACAACCGCGAGCTGACGCATTACATCGGCATTTACGAAGACATCACCCAGACCAAACTCGCCCAGCAGCGCATCGAGCGCCTGGCGTACACCGACAACTTGACCAACCTGGGCAACCGTCCGGCGTTCATCCGCAACCTCGACGAGCGTTTCGCCCGAGACACCGACACGCCCATCAGCCTGTTGCTGGTGGACATCGACAACTTCAAACGCATCAACGACAGCCTTGGCCACCAGACCGGTGACAAGCTGCTGATCAGCCTCGCCCGGCGCCTGCGCAACAGCCTGAGCCCCAGCGGCAGCCTGGCGCGGTTCGCCAGTAACGAATTCGCGGTGCTGCTGGACAACACCGACCTCGCGGTGGGCCAGCAGGTCGCCAACCAATTGCTGGCGACCCTCGACAAGCCGATGTTCGTCGATAACCAACTGATCAGCGTCACCGGTTCCGTGGGCCTCGCCTGCGCGCCGCTGCACGGCCGCGACCCGCAAACCCTGATGCGCAACGCCGGTCTGGCGCTGCACAAGGCCAAGGCCAACGGCAAACATCAGGTTCAGGTGTTCACCGAAGCGCTGAATGCCGAAGCCAGTTACAAACTGTTCGTCGAGAACAACCTGCGTCGCGCCCTGACCCAGAACGAGCTGGACGTGTTCTATCAGCCCAAGCTGTGCCTGCGCAGCGGCCGATTGCTGGGGATGGAAGCGCTGCTGCGCTGGAATCATCCGGAAAAAGGCATGATTCGCCCGGACCAGTTCATCAGCGTCGCCGAAGAAACCGGGTTGATCATTCCGATCGGCAAATGGATCGCGCGCCAGGCGTGTCGCATGAGCAAAGACCTGACTGCCGCCGGCCTCGGCAACCTGCAAGTGGCGATCAACCTGTCGCCCAAACAGTTCTCCGACCCGGACCTGGTGTCGTCCATCGCCAATATCCTCAAGGAAGAAGCGCTGCCGGCCAGCCTGCTGGAGCTGGAACTGACCGAAGGCCTGCTGCTGGAAGCCACCGAAGACACGCACTTGCAGCTCGATCAGCTCAAGCGCCTGGGCCTGACCCTGGCCATGGACGACTTCGGCACCGGCTACTCGTCGCTCAGTTACTTGAAAAAATTCCCGATCGACATCATCAAGATCGATCGTAGTTTCATCCACGAAATCCCCGACAACCAGGACGACATGGAAATCACCTCCGCCGTGATCGCCATGGCCCACAACCTGAAGCTCAAAGTCGTGGCCGAAGGCATCGAAACCGCCGAGCAGCTGGCGTTCCTGCGCCGCCACCGTTGCGACGTCGGCCAGGGCTACCTGTTCGACCGGCCGATCCCGGGCTCCGAGCTGATTGAAAAGCTCAGGCGCTACCCGCGCGGCCCGCTTGCCTGATACCACACCGCAACTCTCTGTGCCCCCCCCAAAATCCTTGTCGAAAACTGCCCCTGTGGGAGCGGGCTTGCTCGCGAAAGCGGTGTATCCGTGACGTGGATTCTGACTGACACGCCGCCTTCGCGAGCAAGCCCGCTCCCACAGGGGTAGTGCGCAACTGGAAATCATTGGGCACACTGGCGGTCTGACTACTTACACACTCTGACTGAGAGGACTGATCATGGTCTTGCGCTCGGAAATCCTGGTGAACAAAAACGTGCTCCCGACTAAAGAACAAGCTCTGCCTGGCCGCGAAACCCCGATGAACCTGCCGGAAAAACATTTCGTCCACGACTCCCCGCTACTGGGCCCTTTTGTTACCAACGTCGACTTTGCAATCTTCGGCCTGGGTTGCTTTTGGGGTGCGGAACGTCGCTTCTGGCAGCGCGAAGGTGTGGTCAGCACCGTGGTGGGTTACGCCGGCGGCTTTACACCAAACCCGACGTACGAAGAAGTCTGCTCAGGCCTGACCGGCCACAGCGAAGTGGTGCTCGTGGTCTACGAGCCGGAAAAAGTCAGCTACGACGAGCTGCTGAAAATGTTCTGGGAACTGCACAACCCGACTCAGGGCATGCGTCAGGGCAATGACATCGGCACCCAATACCGCTCGGTGATCTACGCGACCAACCCAGCACAACTGGCAGCCGCCAAACACAGCAAGGACGTGTTCCAGGCTGAACTGACCAAGGCCGGGAAAGGCGAAATCACGACTGAAATCGATGAAGCGCCAACGGTCTACTTCGCCGAGGCGTATCACCAGCAGTACCTGGCAAAAAACCCAGAAGGCTATTGCGGGATCGGCGGCACCGGCGTGACCTGCCCGATCTGATTTTTTGGGCCCAAAAAGCATCGCGGGCAAGCCGAATCGTCGCACCGCCGCTCCCACAGGGTTCGATGTCGATCACAGAGTTGTGGCCAGACACCGATCCAATGTGGAAGCGGCGGTGCGACGATTCGACTTGCCCGCGAATGCGTCCTCACAGACGCCATCAATGCATCTGACTAAAAATCAACTCTCAGCGATCAACCAATCCATCTGCCACCCGCCCTGGGTCTGCCCCAGTTTCTGGGACAACCACGGCAGCAGCTCACGCAATTCCTCTTCCAGCCCCCACGGCGGATTCGCAATCGCCAATCCCGAACCGTTGAGGCTGTTCGGCGTATCCAGCGGATGCACCAGCAATTCCACGCGCAACAACTTCGGCGCGCCTGAGCCAGCCAGATCCTGATAAAAACGACGCAGCAGGCGCTGGTCCTTCACCGGGTACCAGATCGCCGCCACTGTCTGGCGCATCCGGCCAATCGCCTCTTTCAGCGACGCCGCACAACGCTGCATCTCGTCCAGTTGCTCAAACGGCGGATCAATCAACATCACCGCGCGCTTCTCCTGCACCGGCAACATCGCACGCGGCACATGCCAGCCTTCGCCCAGATGCACCTTTACTCGACGATCACCGGCCATGTTGTCCTTGAGCAGCAAACCGTCCTCGGGGTGCTTTTCGTTGAGCATCACCCGATCCTGCGGCCGCGTCAGACGCCGCGCCAGCTCCGGCGACCCCGGGTAATAGCGCAACCGGCCATCCGGGTTCATGTCGCGCAACACCTTCATGTAATCGGCGGTCAGCGCTGGCAGATCCGGCTGATCCCACAACCGCGCGATCCCTTCCAGGTACTCCCCGGTACGGCTCGCCTGATCACCCTGCAAGTCATACAGACCAATACCGGCGTGAGTGTCGAGATAGGCAAACGGCTGCTCCTTGCGCGACATCAAGGCGATGAGGCGGGTCAAAGTCAGGTGTTTGAACACATCGGCGTGATTGCCGGCATGGAAGGCGTGACGATAATTCATGATTGCTCCTGCGAAGGCCGGGAAGTTTACCTTGTACGGCGGCCAACGTCAGGGCCTCACAGCCGAGCGGGCAATTGCTGCCCCAAACATCCCAGCCACCCACAAAACCCTGTGGTGAGGGGGCTTGTCGGAACGCTGCATCGCCCCGTTGGGCTGCGCAGCAGTCGCCAAACCATCCCAGCCATCCACAAAACCTTGTGGTGAGGGGGCTTGTCGGAACGCCGCATCGCCCCGTTGGGCTGCGCAGCAGCCCCAAAACATCCCAGCCATCCACAAAACCCTGTGGCGAGGGGGCTTGTCGGAACGCCGCATCGCCCCGTTGGGCTGCGCAGCAGCCCCAAAACATCCCAGCCATCCACAAAACCCTGTGGCGAGGAGGCTTGCCGGAACGCCGCATCGCCCCGTTCGACTGCGAAGCAGTCGCCAAACCAAGCACCGCGGTGTACCTGAAAAATCCGGTTTACAGGTTTTGGGGCTGCTCCGCAGCCCAACGGGGGCGAGCCCCCTCGCCACAAAAGCCCTTCGCCGTTACTCCGGCGACCGAGCCCGCAACCGCCGCCCAACCACATCCAACACATCACAGCCATCACGCAACGGAATGGCGCAGAGCAAGGCAAAGTCGCTGAGAATCATCGAATCGCACTCGATGGAACCGCGCATGGACAGGTTTTCAAGCACCTGGGTAACGGCGCGGATTCGATAGTTAGCGGCTTCATACAAAACGTCGAGCGGGGCGTGGGTGTCGACGAACAAGGTAGGCATTTCACAGCAGTTGCTGGTGAGCGCCATGTAGCGGTTTTCGGGGTGAGGAACTGGTTTTTCGTAGGGTGGATCGGGGTGAAGACTTTTCATTATTGAAACCTCTGGTAGTGAACGGTCGCTACCATCGGCCTTCCTACAGGCTTGGGTGGCAGCTATGCACGGGGTAGGAATATCGAGACCAGAGAACTCGACCACACCGAAGCGTGCCCGCGCACAGCCGCCGCAACTGATCTTACGGACGCACGTTGACGGCCGCAATTCAGGTGTCGACGCCGGAGCGTCCTCTCTAGTCTTGAAGGGTTCCTACACCCTGCCACTGAATTTTCAGTGACCACCAGAGACTATCGAGGGAATGCATTTCAAACCAGTTCATGGAAACCGATACGAGTTGAAGGAAACTTCCGACGAGTTTGCCCAGAAATTTCGCTCTGGTTCAGAGCTCCCATCTACCAAGTGGATTGGTCTTCAAGTCCAGCTTTGTGAAGATCATCTTTCCACTCCACAGTTGCCAATCGAAAAATATCTTCGAAAAAAGCTCTGGTGTTCTCCATCTCATCCCAACCACAAGGGAAAGACGTATATTCTTCAGGGTCATACGCCAGCAGCGATTGAAAATCATAATCTTTATCCTGGAGAGCCTCCTCCAAACTCTTATAAATAAAAAATTTGTGCCGGTATGACTTTCTTGTAGGCAAGCAGTATTTAAGTATTATCTCCTCTCTATCAGCCGGGTCATTAGGATCAAGCTTTTCAAGAGCCTCCCCTAGCGTTTCTTCACGGTCATAAATATCAACTCCCCCCAAAAAAAATGCGGGGGTCGGGAGGTATGGTTGCCCATCATCTGGATCAATAAACATTTCTCACCTATTTAATTGGATATAACGTAAACGGCACGCCAGTTACAGGATCGAATTTCATTTCAAATCCATCCATTTGAATCAATTTCGGGTTTTTTTCCGACTTTGGATTAGGTATATAACCCTCTCCCGCGCCAGGGAGTCTCATCCTCACAATATCGGCCTTCTGAGAATCCTTTCCCGTAAAACGTGTTAGCCCTTGCTCCGTCCGTGTTGTTCCAAGGTTGTAGGCTTTGAGCATGATTTCCCAACTATGAAATCTGGAGCTGGAATTACCTTTCTTATTCCGAGGTGTCTTACCCGTAATAGGGTTCGTACCATCAATTGCCCTTTGCATATGAGCCGCACGAGGAACTTCTGGGTCATGTTTTCCAACCATATGCATGCCTTGACTGTCGTTTAATCTCTTAACTTCTTTCTCGGCAAGCTCCGCAGCACTTAACTTAGGTTTCGGTAACTCGGGCTCACCCTCATCAACCCTAGCGCCAGTCGTATCATCCGGCGCCCCACACCCAGGCTTATTCGGTGGCGGGCAATTCCCGCTCAACCCCAACGGATCAACCCACCCCGTCGGATTCGGCGTGTACTGGTACTGATTCAGCCCACCCGCCAACTTGATCGGGTCTGGCGTCAGGTACCGGCCAATGTCCGGATCATAGTACCGATGCCGGTTGTAGTGCAGACCGCTCTCGGCGTCAAAGTACTGCCCTTGAAAGCGTAGCGGTTGCTCAAGTTGCTCGCCGCCGCCGAACGCCGAACGCGTGACTTTGCCGTAGGCGTTGTACTTCGCCGACCAGACAATTTCGCCACCAAAATCGGTCAGTTCCTGCGGCGTACCCAGGTGGTCGAGTTGGTAGTAGAACGGGCAGGCCTTGCGTGGGCCTTTGCCGTCGAGCATCGCGAGCGGGCGGAAGGTGCCGGGTTCATAGACATAGCTGCGGTAGTGTTCGCGGCTGCTTTCGGCGACGAGGTGGTCGCCATGCCAAAAGAACTCGGTGGTTTTGCCGTCGACGGTTTTGGCGATACGGCGGCCGAAGGCGTCGTAGCGATAATTCGTACAGCTTCCATCGGGCAACGTAACGACCACCAACCGATGCTGGCAGTCGTAGCGGTATTCGGTGACGAGCTTTTGTGCGGTGCCGCGACGTTCCCGAACCAGATTGCCAAAAGCGTCGTAGTCGTAATGCCGGTCGCCCTGCATTAACAGGCGATTGCCTTTAACGCTCGCTACACCCGGGCGATCCTGCATCAGCAAGTTGCCCGCCGGGTCGTGGGCGAAACTTTCCGGTGGCTCGTCGCGGGTATGACGGACGCGGGTCAGGCGGTTGAGGGCGTCGTACACATAGCTGCGCTGGCCGTGGCGAGTGTCGGCAATGCTGTCGAGATTGCCGTTGGCACTGTAGGCATAATCGCGGCGATACAGCGGTTGTTGCTGTTGGCTGACGGCGTGGGCTTTCAGGCGTCCTTGGTCGTCGTAGGCATATTCGCTGAGCAGCAGACCTTGTTGGCGTTGTTGCTCACGACCGAATTGAAACTGATGGACGGTGAGCCGCGCGCCGTTGAGGTCGATGGCGGTGAGTGCGCCGCCCTTGGCGTGGTGGTAATCGAGTTTGCTGCCGTCAGGCAGGCGCAGGCGATTGAGTTGGCCGCAGGCGTCATACCCGTAGCGCAAAGTGCCCCAGCCCTGGTGTTCGGTGATGAGGCGGTCTTGCCGGTCGTATTCGAATTCCAGCGTTTGGTCGTGGCCGTCGTCGACGCCGATCAGCCGGCCGAGGCTGTCGTAGCGGTATTCGACCTTGATCCCGTCGGGCAGTGTTTTGACCAATAGCCGCCCGGCCGAATCCCGTTCGTAACCGGTGATCAACTTCGAGCCGTCATCGCCGAACTCGGTCTTCTCCAGCAGATGGCCGTTAAGGTCGTAGGCATAGGCGGTACGTTGCCCGTCGAAGCCGGTTTCCTGTCGGATCAATCCGCTGTGCGTGTAGTCCAGCTGATATTTTTCGCCGGATTCGTTTTCGATTTCCGTGAGCAGAAGCTGCGCGTTGTCGTAGCGATAGTTGAGCTGCGTGCCATCGGGATTGATTCGACGGCTGACCAGATGCAAATCGTCGGCGTATTCGTAGCAGGTGATGCGGCCAAGTTCGTCCTGTTCAGCGGTGATCCGGCCATAGGCGTTGTAGCTGAAGGCGCGGGTGGCGCCGGTAGGAAGTGTCGTCTGGATCAGCCGACCAACAGCATCCCAGCGGTAGCGCGTAACAGCGCCATGTTCGTCCTGGCTGGTAGCCCGACGACCCAGTAAATCGTAGGAAAACTTCCGTTGACCGCCATCGGGCAAAGTCTCTTCGACCAGTTGCCCCAAGCCGTTCCAGACGAACACATGCCGACTGACATCTGGATAACGGATCGACTGCAACCGCCCCTGCGCGTCGTAGTGGTAATGGGTGATCTGCCCGTCCGGGTCGACGGCTTCAGTCACGTCACCTTGGGTATTGCGCTGATACTTCCAGACCGCTTCGCCGCGATACCGCGCATGCAGGAAACCGTTGCGATACTCGTAGGCCGTTGGCTCGTCTTGCGGCGGAATCAACGCCACCAGGCGTCCGACTTCGTCGTAGCGGTATTCGGTGACAGCGCCAAGCGCGTCCTGCTCGGCAAGCAGCCGCCCGCTGGCGTCGTAGGCCTTGAGGTGTTCGCCACCGTCGAGTTCGACCTTGCGCACCAACCGCGCCCGGTCGTCGTGAGCGTAAACCTCTTTGCTACCGTCGATGTTCTGGACGGTGACACTGCCCTCGTCGTCCCAGACGTAACGCGCGTCCATTTGCGAAAACGACGCCCAATGTCGGACGCATCGTGCAGCCTTTCCGAACCTTTCCCACTCCCAAAAGAAACTCGCCCCACCGGTGAGTTGCCGCTGGAGGATGACGTGTTGGTCGTCGTAGTCGTAGCGCTCACGTTCGCCGCAGGCATTGATGGCTGCGATCAGTTGAGCGCGTTCGTCGTAGTCATAGCTGACCAGCGTCTGCTCGGTGTGCCAGGCCTCGGTGAGGGTCGGGGCCGGGCGAAAAACCTGGTAATCGACCGCGATCAAATGAACGCGTTCATAGCGCAACAGCAAGGCGCGACCGGCGCCGTTGTCGAGGCGCTGGATGCGGCCCTGGCGGTCGCGGGTGATGCGCAGACGGTTGTCGTATCCGTCGCTGATCGCTGTCAGAAAGCCGCTATTGAAGTGGTAGAAACGGGCGGCGTCGCCAGCCTGGGCGAGGATTAGTTCTTCGGGGCCATCGCCCAGATAAATCGCGGCGCGTGAGAGGCTGTTGTGGATCGCCGGGCGTGCGCTATTCGGTAGCGGGAAGGCGGTGCGGCGGTTTTCGTGGTCGATCCAGATGACCGTGTCGCCGTCGACTTCCAGTCGATGGGATAACGAATGGCTCCAGCCAAAACCGAGGCCGCAGTCGATGTCGGCGGCGCTGGTGCGGTAGAGCCGGGTGAAGTCGAACGGCAGGATTCCGTCCAGCGAACCGTCGGTGAGCGTCAGCAATTCTTCGCCGGTGACCATCGACACCGGGCAGTTGTTGGTGGCGGTTTTATCGACCGAATCGGCGGCGTCGCCGTTGGGGTTTTTTGCCTGATTCGAGACGTCGTCGTGGTGTTCGTTTTGCTTGAGCGTGGTGTTGCGTCTGGCGTCCCAGCGCAGTTGCATCCGGCCTTTTTTCAGGCCCGCCGCAACGCCGCGCACGGCAACTTTTTTGTAGCGGTCGACGTAGGTAGTGAAGCTATTGACGATGTTGAAAATCGCTTTGACAAAACCCGTCACCGCGTCGAAGATCCGGGCGCCGTAATGGGCAAGGCGCATCCCTAAATAGGCAATGCCCGCACCTGCACCCGCAAAAGTCAGCACGACGCCGATCAGAATGTCGATCAGTAATTGCACGACTCCCTTTGAAATCGCTTCGGCGGTTTTGCCGGCGATTTCGCTGGGTGGCAGCATCTCCAGCCAGAGGCTGGCAGTGCGCAGCAGCAGGCAGAGGGCTGCCTCATCACTGGCCAGCAGTTGGAGCTTTTCCATCGTTGCCGGAAATCGTTCGGCGAGTTCGGCCAGTTCCGCAGCACCGCTACCCAGGCGGCCAACGAATTGGCGGGGATCCTGGAGAATGTCCGAAAGCAAGCTGATGCTGTCCCACACACCGACAACCGCGGCCCAACTTCCCGCGAGCATTCCGTTACCCGCGGCGGCAAAAGTCGACTGCGACCACTGCGGCTTGAAACCCTCCCACGCCTTGCGCAGCCAACCTTCCAGCTCTGAAGTCAGGCCGGTGTAGGAGGAGAAAAGATCGTCGATCTGCGCCGGGGTCACTTCACTCTGAACATGAACGCGGTAGAACTTGCCGGGTGTGCCTTTGAACTGTCCCTGACCGTTTTCATCAAGCTCGACCGCTGTGCTTGCGCCGCCATCAATGGCAATCACATCAACCGAAATATTGCCCAGCGCAATGTCATAGACCGACTCGAACTTGCTCTCGATTTCCAGAATTCCGTTGCCGGGACACTGCGCCACAATGGCGAGAAAGTCGTCATCACCACTGCTCACAACTGTCGTGGTGTTACCCAGTTTGATAAGCCGCTCCATGCCCATCAACGACGGCAGATCCATGGCGTGGCTGGCCTGGTCCGCCGCTTGGCCGTACCAACTTTTCAGTTGTTCGCGGTAAAGCGTCAGGGTGTCCGGGAAACTGTCGAGTTCCTGCTCGATGCCTACAATCGGGCCCATCAGCTCAGCTCCGCCATCAGGTAGTCGATCAACGCTTGTCTCGGTGCCTGGGGCAGGTCCGGCGCCTCAAGAAAGTCCGCGACCTTGCGCTGCAATACGCTCTCGGAAAATCCTTCGAACAGGTCCGGACGGTCCTCGCTCAGCCACTTCAGAAGGTTGTTGATTCGGGTGTCGGCGGACTGCGCGGCGAGCTCTTTCAACAGCGCCTCGGGGACTTGCCACCACGGAAAAACCTCGACGCTCTTCAGCGCGCGTCCACCGATGTCGAGCGGCTGGCCATTGATCAGGCAACGACCGATTACCGGCAGCAATTGCGCGCAATCGACCGCGACGGATTGCAGAATCGGCAGCAGATAGCGCCCATCCCAGAAGCGAAAAAACACCGTGTCGCCATTGGGCAGCAAGGCTTGCGTGAGGCTTCGGAAATGCTCGACCAGCGCGTCATGGCCCGCTGACGAAACCGCCAACCAGCCCCAATCCTGAGACTCAGTGCGGGCAACCCACTCAAGGAACTCGGCATCTGCGGCGACGATTCCCACAAAGGGCATCACCGGTTCCCACTCGGCATAAATCGTATCCGCCCAGATCGGGCTCGGGGCTTGACTGCTGATCGACTGCCGCCAGGCTTTGAACGGTTCGGCGGAACTGGCATTGCTGAAGATCGCAAAGAGCTGTTCCGAAGGTTTCAGCGGCTGCTGCTCCAGCCAGTCGTGAGGTGACACGCGATCAGGCTGCACAGACACCCTCCTTGCAACGCTCACATTCCTCACAAAACGGCGCATCGCTTTTCAGGCTCAAAATCTGCGCCGCACTGAGCATCGCCGCCGGCGCTGCGACAAGTTTCAGCGGCACCTGCGGCGAGTTCGCCAGAGCCGCCATGGCCGCCATCGGTGCACCACCGACCTGAATCGGCACACTGCTGAAAATCCCGCCCGGCCCAATATTGATCCACTGCCCGCCGGCCTGAATCGTCGCGCTGGCGCCGCCGTCGATCACCACTTGCTGGCCGGCAGTGACGTGGAATTGCTGACTGGCGTTGAGGGCCTGGCTGTTCACCCGGATGTGCCGGTCGCCGGTCACCAGCAGGTGATCGTCCTGCCTGATTTCGGTCTGGCGCTGACCATGGGTGATGCGTTGCTCGTCGGCCTTCAATTCGTGGCGGGCGGTGCCGGTGACGACGATGCTGCGCTGGTTTTCGACCTGAACCTGCTGATCATTCAGTACGTGCTGAGTCCAGTTTCGCTGGGCGCGCAGGTAGATTTCCTCGGCGCCTTTGCGATCTTCGATGCGCAACTCGTTGTAACCGCCGCCACCGGGACTGCTGTGGCTGCGGAAAATGCTGCGGGTCTTGTCGGCGGGCAGGTCGAGCGGAACGGGAGTCGCCGCGTTGGGCAGGCAGCCCATCACCAGCGGTTTGTCGGCATCGGCGTCGATGAACCCGACCAGCACCTCCATGCCGACGCGCGGAATCAGCACGCTGCCGTATCGGTCGTGTGCCCACCCGGTGGCGACGCGCAACCAGCAACTGGAATGCTCGTTGAGTTGACCGTCGCGGTCCCAGGCCAGTTGGACCTTGACCCGACCGTACTCGTCGCAATGAATTTCGCTGTCGCTGGGCCCGGTGACTACGGCCGGTTGATAGCCAAGCGCGCGCGGTTTGTCCGGCCCCAGCGGTGGGCGAAACGAAACATCCCACGGCGTCGCCAGAAAAGTATTGCGATAACCCTGGAAATCATCCGGGCCGTCGCTGGTCGCGGACTCTTCCAGCACCTGTGGCTGGCGGCCACGGTGTTCGATTTCGGTGATTAGCCACAAATCATTCCATGCCTGACGCGGGTGCTCGGCCAGTTGCAAGAAATGACCGCTGACCAGGGCAGGCTCATCGCCCCGACCCTCGGCCTGGCGGAAGTCCGCGTTGTGGCGTTCAAGTGCGCGCCGGGTCAACTGCTTGCCGTGTTCGCGATCAGTGAAATGGCCGGGGAAGTGGTAATCCTCCAGCACCGGTCGCTGTTCGTTGTCGAGGCTGCTTTGAAGTGGCAGGCGTGGTTTCTGGAAGTCGTAGTCGCGACGAGTCACGGCGGTGGTGCGGGTTTCCACACGCACGTTAAAGCGTTTGATGGCCGGCGCATCGGCCGCCATTCCGCTGCCCGGCAGGTACAGCGTCGACTCCGGCAGACGCGGGAAAACCGTCTGGTCGTCGCCGAACACCAGCAGATGCCCGTCGGCGCTGTGCTGGAAGTGGTAATGAATGCCGATTTCCGCGCACAGCCGCTGGATAAACGCCAGGTCGCTTTCGGCGTATTGCACGCAATATTCCCGCTCGGGGTAGTCGCTGCCGAGTTGAAATTGAAAGGCATCGCGCTGGATGCCGTGATCCTTGAGCACCTGCGCAATGATCGCCGGCACGCTTTGATGCTGGAAAATCCGCTGATTGATGCGCTGACCGAGGTACGCCAGGCGCGGTACGAGGCTGATCTGGTAACCCGTCAGACGTTTTCCCGAGTCGCGCTGACCGGCGCGAAAAATCTGACCGTGGATGCCATGACCTTGTGCATCGAAACTCAGGAATGCCTGACGGTGCAGCAGGCTCTCGAGCTCGATATCTGCTCGATCGCTGACCAGCTCCAGGTCGAAGCGATAGGGTTGGCTGATGGCTTCCGTGCCCGTGAACTCAAGGACCTTGAGCTCATTCTGGACACCGTCGATCGTCAACGTGAAGCGCGGTTGATTGGCAGGAGCGAACATCCGATGTGTCTCTGCAGAATGAAGGCGGGCGATTCTGCATGAGCGACAAGCGACGTTGCGGGAGGGACAGGAAAATCAGATTCGGCCTACTTTTTTACGGATTTATCCTTCAAGAATTGGGGCATTAGGCTACAGACATTTCCGTCAGAACCACCGCCGAACCCTGTGGGAGCGGGCTTGCTCGCGAAGGCGGAGTGTCAGTCGACAGTGCTGGCGCATGGCACTGCGCCTTCGCGAGCAAGCCCGCTCCCACAGGGAGTACTCAGTGTTTCGGAATTTGCGTAAGCCAAAAAAACGGCCCGCCTCCATAAGGAAGCGGGCCGTTTTCATGTTCCGGGAAAGATCAGAGCCTCAGCTCATCCCGATCATTTGTTCAGGCGGAAATCTGCCTCGGCAGCAGCGAAGCGCTGGAGCATGCCTTTAGTCGGCTCACCCATCTTGCTGACAAAGTAGATCGCCAGGCTGGCGAAGATGAAGCCCGGGATAATTTCGTACAGGCCGAGCAACTCGAAATGCTTCCAGACGATCACGGTTATCGCGCCGACCAGGATGCCGGCCAGTGCGCCGTCGCGGGTCATACCTTTCCAGATCACCGAGATCAGCACCACCGGACCAAAAGCAGCACCGAAACCGGCCCAGGCGTAGCTGACCAGACCCAGGACGCGGTTTTCCGGGTTGGCGGCCATCGCGATGGCGATCAGGGCAACCAGCAGCACCATGGCGCGGCCAACCCAGACCAGCTCAAGCTGGGACGCGGATTTACGCAGGAAGGTTTTGTAGAAGTCTTCGGTCAGGGCGCTCGAACACACCAGCAACTGGCAGCTCAAGGTGCTCATCACCGCCGCCAGGATCGCTGACAACAGCACACCGGCAATCCACGGGTTGAACAGGATTTTCGCCAGCTCGATGAATACACGCTCATGGTTTTCGGTCACAGGACCGGCCATTTCAGGGTTCGCCGAGAAGTAGGCGATGCCGAAAAAGCCTACAGCCACGGTGCCGCCCAGGCACAGGATCATCCAGGTCATGGAGATGCGGCGGGCGTTGGCGATCGACTTGACCGAATCCGCCGCCATGAAACGCGCGAGGATGTGCGGCTGGCCGAAGTAACCAAGGCCCCAGCCCAGCAGCGAAATCACGCCGATGAAGGTGGTGTTCTTGAGCATGTCGAAGTTGCTGGGGTCTTGTGCTTCGATGGCCAGGAACGTGGTGTCAACGCCACCGGTGGCCAGCAGGACGATGATCGGCGTCAGCAACAGGGCGAAGATCATCAGCGTGGCTTGTACGGTGTCGGTCCAGCTCACGGCCAGGAAACCGCCGATGAAGGTGTAGGCAATCGTCGCCGCCGCACCGGCCCACAGCGCTGTCTCGTAGGACATACCGAAGGTGCTTTCGAACAGACGGGCACCGGCCACGATGCCGGAAGCGCAGTAGATGGTGAAGAACACCAGGATCACCACCGCAGAGATGATCCGCAGCAGGCCGCTTTTGTCTTCGAAACGGCTGGAGAAGTAATCCGGCAGGGTCAGCGCATCGCCGTTGTGCTCGGTCTGCACGCGCAGACGGCCGGCCACGAACAACCAGTTCAGGTAAGCACCGACGATCAGGCCGATGGCAATCCAGCTTTCGGACAGACCGGACATGTAAATGGCGCCCGGCAGCCCCATCAACAACCAGCCGCTCATGTCGGAGGCACCGGCGGACAATGCAGTCACGACGCTGCCCAGGCTGCGGCCACCCAGAATGTAATCGGAAAGGTTGTTGGTGGAGCGATAGGCCATCAAGCCGATCAGCACCATGGCTGCGATGTAGATCACGAACGTGATCAGTGTTGGATTGCTCATGCTCATTCGAGTGTTGCCCTGGCTTTGTTTTTATGTAGCGGCAGACGCTTCCGCCCGCGCATTTATGACTGACGTTTCCCCAGGAAAGCCATCAGCCGGTGCACCCGGTTTCTGCCGGGTTGCACCTTTGGCGCGAATGCTATTCAACAAAGCAAATAAGGTGCAACCTCTTTCTTGAGAATTAGTTGCACCTAACATCAATTCCGGATAAAGGCCATTTATGCTCTCTTTTAGCGCAGAAAAAGTTGTTACAGGACGTAAACGCACCAACTAGACGCCCCATTCACACCGGAATTTATTTCCTGACAAGCTGCTTATTATTCCGACAAAAAAAGGGTTGCACCCGGTTGCACCTCTGCGGTTGCCCAGCTAACCTTGCCGCCAGCTGATGCCACGCGGTCGTGGCAAACATGAGGATAAAAAAATGGCTACCACCACCCTTGGGGTCAAACTTGACGATCCGACCCGCGAGCGCCTCAAGGCCGCCGCGACTTCGATTGATCGCACGCCGCACTGGCTGATCAAGCAGGCAATTTTCAATTACCTGGAAAAACTCGAAGGTGGTGCAACCCTGACCGAGCTGAGCGGCTTGACCAAGGATGCCGACGACGCCGTCGATGCGCCTGTGGATCACGCTCACCAGTGCTTCCTCGAATTCGCCGAAAGCATCCTGCCGCAATCAGTGCTGCGCGCGTCCATCACCGCCGCTTACCGCCGCCCTGAGCCGGAAGTGGTGCCGATGCTGATCGAGCAGGCGCGCCTGCCGGCCGCAATGGCCGAAGCGACCAACAAGCTCGCGTCGTCGATTGCCGAAAAACTGCGCAATCAGAAAAGTGCCGGTGGCCGTGCCGGGATTGTTCAGGGCCTGTTGCAGGAATTTTCCCTGTCATCCCAAGAAGGCGTGGCGCTGATGTGCCTGGCCGAAGCGCTGCTGCGCATCCCGGACAAAGGCACTCGCGACGCCCTGATTCGCGACAAGATCAGCACCGGCAACTGGCACCCGCACTTGGGCAACAGCCCGTCGCTGTTCGTCAACGCCGCCACTTGGGGCTTGCTGCTGACCGGCAAACTGGTTGCCACCCATAACGAAACCGGCCTGACCTCGTCCCTGAGCCGCATCATCGGCAAGAGCGGCGAGCCGATGATCCGCAAGGGCGTCGACATGGCCATGCGCCTGATGGGCGAGCAGTTCGTCACCGGCGAAACCATCGCCGAAGCCTTGGCCAATGCGAGCAAGTTCGAAGCCAAGGGCTTCCGCTATTCCTACGACATGCTGGGTGAAGCCGCACTCACCGAGCACGACGCCCAGAAGTACCTGGCCTCGTACGAACAAGCCATTCACTCGATCGGCAAAGCCTCCCACGGTCGTGGGATTTATGAAGGTCCGGGCATTTCCATCAAGCTTTCGGCGCTGCACCCGCGTTACAGCCGTGCGCAGTACGAGCGTGTGATGGACGAGTTGTACCCGCGCCTGTTGTCGCTGACCCTGCTGGCCAAGCAATACGACATCGGCTTGAACATCGACGCCGAAGAAGCCGACCGCCTCGAGCTGTCGCTGGATCTGCTCGAACGCCTGTGCTTCGAGCCGCAACTGACCGGCTGGAACGGCATCGGTTTCGTGATCCAGGCTTATCAGAAGCGCTGCCCGTACGTGATCGACTACGTGATCGACCTCGCGCGCCGCAGCCGTCATCGCCTGATGATCCGCCTGGTGAAAGGCGCGTACTGGGACAGCGAAATCAAACGCAGAGATGCTCCAGCAATTGTGAAT
>NZ_JBNNWE010000096.1:0-23173 GCF_050280905.1 Pseudomonas sp. NPDC086278 | reverse complement strand
CGACGGGTTACGGCCGAATCGTGCGCAATGCCGACGGCAAAGTGACCGCTATCGTCGAGCAGAAAGACGCCAACGAAGCCGAACGCGCGATCACGGAAGGCAACACCGGCATTCTCGCGCTGCCGTTCGCGCAGTTGGGTGGCTGGATGAGTCGCCTCTCCAATAACAACGCCCAAGGCGAGTATTACCTCACCGACGTGATTGCAATGGCGGTCAGCGACGGTCTGGTGGTGGCCACCGAGCAACCTCACGACGCCATGGAAGTGCAGGGCGCCAACGATCGCAAGCAGCTCGCTGAACTGGAGCGTCACTACCAGTTGCGCGCCGGTCGCCGCTTGATGGCGCAAGGCGTGACCTTGCGTGACCCGGCCCGTTTCGATGTACGCGGTGATGTCACCGTCGGCCGCGACGTGCTGATCGACATTAACGTAATCCTCGAAGGCAAAGTCGTTATCGAAGATGACGTGGTCATCGGCCCGAACTGCGTGATTAAGGACAGCACCTTGCGCAAAGGCGTGGTGGTCAAGGCCAACAGTCACATCGAAGGCGCGATTCTGGGTGAGGGCAGTGATGCCGGCCCGTTCGCCCGTTTGCGTCCGGGCACGGTTCTGGAAGCGCGCGCCCATGTGGGTAACTTTGTCGAACTGAAAAACGCGCACTTGGGTGAGGGCGCCAAGGCCGGTCACCTGACGTACCTGGGCGATGCCGAGGTTGGCGCGCGCACCAACATCGGTGCCGGCACCATCACCTGCAACTACGACGGTGCGAACAAGTGGAAAACCGTGCTGGGTGAAGATGTATTCATCGGCTCCAACAACTCCTTGGTAGCGCCTGTGGATATCTCTTCCGGGGCAACCACGGCGGCCGGTTCGACCATCACCCAGAATGTGGATAACGCACAGCTGGCGGTGGGTCGGGCACGGCAGAAGAACATCGATGGCTGGAAGCGGCCGGAGAAGATCAAAAAGAGCTGAGTTATCCACATTTCGGCAATCGGTTTGAGCTACCCACAGACCAGTCGATTGTATTCGCGGGCAAGCCCGTTCCCACAGGTTGTGCGCAATCCTGTGGGAGCGGGCTTGCTTGCGAGTGGGTTATCCACAGATATTTTTTTCGTCACCCGCTTGACGAAGTTTCGCCAATAGGTTTTGATTGCCTTCGTTATCTTTCGAATCGAAACTTACCAGCTCATGTCGAAACGCAATACACCCCAACGTCGCCACAATATCCTCGCCTTGCTCACTGAGCAGGGCGAAGTCAGTGTGGATGAGCTGGCCAAGCGCTTCGAAACTTCGGAAGTTACGATCCGCAAGGATCTGGCCGCGCTGGAAAGCAACGGTTTGCTGCTGCGTCGTTATGGCGGCGCAATCACCATGCCTCAGGAGCTGGTCGCCGACATTGGCCAACCGGTTTCCAAATACAAGCAGGCGATTGCCCGCGCCGCCGTCACGCGGATTCGTGAGCATGCGCGGATCATCATCGACAGCGGCAGCACCACCGCCGCGATGATTCCGGAACTCGGCCAGCAGCCGGGGCTGGTGGTGATGACCAACTCGCTGCACGTCGCCAAGGCATTGAGCGAACTGGAACACGAGCCGGTGCTGTTGATGACCGGCGGCACCTGGGACCCGCATTCCGAGTCCTTTCAAGGTCAGGTCGCCGAGCAAGTACTACGCTCTTACGACTTCGACCAGTTGTTCATTGGTGCCGATGGCATCGATCTGGTTCGCGGTACCACCACCTTCAATGAACTGCTGGGCTTGAGCCGAGTCATGGCCGATGTCGCCCGCGAAGTGATCGTGATGGTGGAGGCCGACAAGATTGGCCGCAAGATTCCTAACCTGGAGCTGCCCTGGAGCAGCGTCCATACCCTTATTACCGATGATCGCTTGCCGCTGGAGGCACGCGATCAGATTCAGGCCCGCGGTATCAATCTGATTTGCGCGGCTGTCAGTCAGGAGAAATAGCATGTGTGGAATTGTCGGCGCAGTCGCAGAACGTAACATCACCGCCATCCTGCTCGAAGGCCTCAAGCGCCTGGAATACCGTGGCTATGACAGCGCCGGTGTGGCGGTCTTCACCAATGATGAAAAACTTGAGCGCATGCGCCGCCCGGGCAAAGTCAGCGAGCTGGAAAACGCCCTTGAGGCCCAGCCTCTGATTGGTCGCCTCGGCATTGCCCACACCCGTTGGGCCACTCACGGCGCACCGTGCGAGCGCAACGCGCACCCGCATTTCTCCGGCGACTTGGCCGTGGTGCACAACGGCATCATCGAAAACCATGAAGCCCTGCGTGAACAGCTGAAAGCCTTGGGTTACGTGTTCACGTCTGACACCGACACTGAAGTCATCGCCCACCTGCTCAACCACAAACTCAAAGACCTGCACGACCTGACCGCGTCCCTCAAAGCCACTGTCAAAGAACTTCACGGCGCCTACGGTCTGGCCGTGATCAGCGCTCAACAACCGGATCGTCTGGTCGCCGCCCGCAGTGGCAGCCCATTGGTGATCGGTCTGGGCCTGGGTGAAAACTTCCTCGCCTCCGACCAATTGGCCCTGCGCCAGGTCACCGACCGCTTCATGTACCTGGAAGAAGGCGACATCGCCGAGATTCGCCGCGACAGCGTGCACATCTGGGACGTTCACGGCCAAGCGGTCGAGCGCGAATCCGTGCAGTACCGCGACGGTGCCGAAGCCGCTGACAAAGGCGAATTCCGCCACTTCATGCTCAAGGAAATCCACGAGCAACCGGCCGTGGTGCAACGCACCCTGGAAGGTCGTCTGAGCCCGAACGGCGTACTGGTGCAGGCTTTCGGTCCGCAGGCCGCCGAGTTGTTCGCCAAAGTGCGAAACGTGCAAATTGTTGCCTGTGGCACCAGCTACCACGCCGGGATGGTCGCCCGTTACTGGCTCGAAGAACTGGCCGGCATCCCGTGCCAGGTCGAAGTCGCCAGCGAATTCCGCTACCGCAAAGTCGTGGTGCAGCCCGACACCTTGTTCGTGACCATTTCCCAGTCCGGCGAAACCGCCGACACCCTGGCGGCCCTGCGCAATGCCAAGGAACTGGGCTTCCTCGCCAGCCTGGCCATCTGCAACGTCGGCATCAGTTCGCTGGTACGTGAATCCGACCTGACCCTGCTGACCCAGGCGGGGCGCGAAATCGGCGTGGCCTCGACCAAAGCCTTCACCACCCAATTGGTCGGCCTGCTGTTGCTGACGCTGTCTCTCGGTCAGGTTCGCGGCACCCTGGCCAAAGGCGTCGAAGCCACGCTGGTGGAAGAACTACGCCGCCTGCCAACCCGCTTGGGCGAAGCCCTGGCGATGGACAGCACTGTCGAGAAAATCGCCGAGCTGTTCGCCGAGAAGAACCACACCCTGTTCCTCGGTCGTGGCGCGCAATTCCCGGTGGCGATGGAAGGGGCACTCAAGCTCAAGGAAATTTCCTACATCCACGCCGAAGCCTACCCGGCCGGCGAGCTGAAACACGGCCCGCTGGCGCTGGTGGATAACGACATGCCGGTGGTCACCGTGGCGCCGAACAACGAACTGCTGGAGAAGCTCAAATCCAACCTCCAGGAAGTCCGCGCCCGGGGCGGCCAGCTCATCGTGTTTGCAGACGAGAAAGCCGGCATGACCAACGGCGAAGGCACCCACGTTGTGCACATGCCGCACATCCACGACATCCTGTCGCCGATCCTCTATACGATTCCGTTGCAGTTGCTGTCGTATTACGTCGCGGTGTTGAAGGGCACTGACGTTGACCAGCCACGGAACCTGGCGAAGTCGGTGACGGTGGAATAAGTTATCCGCAGGTGATCGAAACCCAAAAAATCGCAGCCTATGGTTGCGATTTTTTTTATCTGAACGAAGGGACGAGCCCATGGACCGATTCCAGGAAATGCAGGTCTTCGCCGCCGTCGCCCAGGAGCAAGGTTTCTCGGCGGCGGCGCGGCGTTTGGGGATGTCGGCGGCCAGCGTCACCCGGGCCGTGGCGGCGTTGGAAAAACGCATCGGCACGCAGTTGCTGACGCGGACCACCCGCAGTGTGCATTTGAGTGAAGCGGGTCAGCGTTACCTGGAGGACTGTCGGAGAATTCTCGTTGAGGTGCAGGAAGCGGAGGATTCTGCGGCCGGCAGCCACGCCCAGCCCCGTGGGCAGCTGACGATTACGGCGCCGGTGTTGTTCGGCGAGTTGTTCGTCACGCCGCTGATGGTCGGTTACCTGACGCGGTTCCCGGAAGTCAGCATCAACGCCTTGTTGCTTGACCGGGTGGTGAGCATGGTCGAGGAGGGCATCGATGTGGCGGTGCGCATTGGCGAGCTGCCGGACAGCAATCAGCATGCGATCCGCGTCGGTGAAGTGCGGCGGGTGATATGCGCGTCTCCAGGGTTTTTGTTGAAGCACGGCAGGCCACGGCATCCGAATGAGTTGAGTGGTGCGCCGATCATTGCCACCTCCGCCATTGGACAGCTCAAGACCTGGCCGTTTCTTGAAGGAGGAGAGTCGTTGGGTGTGCGCACGGAACCACGGCTGGTGGTCACGGCCAATCAGGCGGCCATTTACGCTGCTTCTCTGGGACTGGGCCTGACCCGCGTTCTGTCTTATCAAGTGGCGAGCAAAGTCGCCGCCGGTAAGCTGGAAATCGTCTTGGCTGACTTCGAACTACCGCCATTGCCGATTCATGTGGTTTACCAGGGCGGTCGCAAAGCGCCGGTGCGGGTTCGCAGCTTTGTCGACTATGTGGTGCAGAACCTGCGCGAACATCCGGCCTTGCGCAATTAGCGTTATTGCGCTGAATGAAATGATGGATTGCGTTTACTGGCTATTCTGTTGTTTTGGTTGCGGGTGGAAGATGACGACCCATCGGCGCTGATCCTTCCTGAACGGCGCCTTCACTTAGCGGAGTCGACCATGCAAGCCATCAAACTCTATAACTTCCCGCGTTCCGGCCATGCGCACCGTGTTGAGCTGATGCTGTCGTTGCTGCAGCTGCCGACCGAGCTGGTCTACGTCGATCTGGCGAAAGGCGCGCACAAACAAGCGGATTACCTCGCGATCAACCCGTTCGGTCAGGTGCCGGCGATTGATGATCAAGGCGTGGTGCTGGCCGACTCGAACGCGATCCTGGTCTATCTGGCGCAAAAATACGGCAACGGCCGCTGGCTGCCGACTGATCCGGTCGGCGCGGCGAAGGTCCAGCGCTGGCTGTCGGTGACCGCCGGGCCGATTGCTTATGGTGTGGCCCGAGCGCGGTTGGTCACGGTGTTCGGCGCGTCTTACAACGCTGAAGAGTTGATCGCCCAGTCCCATGCGCTGCTCAAGGTGATCGATCAGGAACTGGCCACCACGCCGTATCTGGCCGGCGGCGAGCCAACCATCGCCGATGTCTCCGCCTACAGCTACATCGCCCATGCACCGGAAGGCAATGTGTCGCTGGAGGATTACGCCAACATCCGCGCGTGGCTGGCGCGAATTGAAGCCTTGCCCGGTTTTGTCGGCATGCCACGCACCGTGGCCGGTTTGCAGAAAACTGCCTGATGTTCACGGCCTGATTCACGCGGGCCGCTCACAGTGCGCGATCAGCGCGGGGGAGAAGCCGTTATGCACCGTTCACCATGGCACGCTGGCGAAAGACAGTTGCAGGCTCACGTAGGAGTGGCCGAGCGAATGGAGGCGTTTGGTCGTAAGGTGATTCGCAGCGAGATGCCAGACCAGCACCGTACGTTCTATCAGCAACTGCCGTTCCTGCTGTACGGCGCGGTGGACGCCGACGGCAACCCTTGGGCGAGCATTCTCGAAGGCACGCCGGGTTTCGCTCACTCGCCCGAGCCTTCGTTGTTGCAGTTCGACACGCTGCCCAGCGCCGACGACCCCGCGCAACTGCAAGACGGCGCTGCCATCGGCCTGCTAGGCATCGAGTTGCACACCCGGCGCCGCAACCGCCTCAACGGTCGAGTCGGCGCCATGACGGTCGGTGGCTTCGGCGTGACGGTGGATCAATCTTTCGGCAATTGCCCGCAATACATTCAATTGCGCCAATTTCGCTCGGTGCCGTTGGCGGATCCGTCGACGCGTATTGCCGAGCACTTCAGTGAACTGGATGACGCAGCCAGAGCGGCGATTACCGATGCCGATACGTTTTTCGTGGCCAGTTACGTCGACATCGACGGCCAACGCGCGGTGGATGTTTCCCATCGCGGCGGTCAGGCCGGGTTCGTACAAGTTGAAGGCAATCGTCTGACCATCCCGGACTTCGCCGGCAACCTGCACTTCAATACCTTGGGCAACCTGCTGATCAATCCTCGCGCCGGTTTGCTGTTCATTGACTTCAATTCGGGCGATCTGCTGCACCTGAGTGGTCGCACCGAAATCGTCCTTGAAGGGCCGCAAATCGAAGCGTTCCAAGGGGCTGAGCGGCTGTGGACGTTCCACGTGGAACGCGTGGTCCGGCGACCCGCCGCGCTCGCCTTGCGCTGGCGTTTCGACGGCATGTCGCCCACCAGTCTGTTGACCGGCACCTGGGAGCAGGCCAGTGCCCGATTGCAAGCCAAGGCGCTGGGTGATCGCTGGCGGCCGCTGCGGGTGACGCGCATCGAACACGAAAGCCACAACATTCGTTCGATCTATCTGGAGCCGACCGATGGCGCCGGGTTGCCGGTGTTTCAGGCCGGGCAGCATTTGCCGCTGCGTTTCAACATCGGGGGCGAGGTGCATATCCGCACCTACAGCCTGTCCAGTGCGCCGTCGGATGATTTTTTCCGCATCAGTGTGAAGCGCGATGGCTTGGTGTCTTCGCACCTGCATGAGCAGATTCGAATCGGCGACGTGCTCGAAGCCCGCGCGCCGCAAGGGCATTTCACCGTGGCGCCGCATGAACATCGACCGCTGGTGCTGCTGGCGGCCGGGGTCGGCATTACGCCGCTGCTGTCGATGGTGCGTGAGGTGGTTTATCAAGGCTTGCGCACCCGAAGTATCCGTCCGACCTGGTTTTTCCAGAGCTCGCGGACCTTGGCCGACCAGCCATTTCGAGGGGAGCTTGATCAGTTGCTGGACGGCCTCGGCGACGCCGTGCGCGTGCTGCGTTTGCTCAGTCAGCCAGAAGCCGATGCTCGCGAAGGCGAAGATTTCGACTTGACCGGGCGGATCGACACCGACCTGATCCAGACCGTGCTTGAGGTTGAAGATTACGATGAGGTGGATTTTGTGCTCTGCGGTCCGGGCAGTTTCACCCAAGGGATGTACGACGACCTGCGCAGCCTGGACATCCGTGACGCGAGGATTCACGCCGAGACCTTTGGCCCGTCGACATTGCGTCGCACACCGGACCCGGACGCGGTGGTCATTGAACAACCGCCGGCCGCCACCGTGTCAGTGCCGGTTGTTTTTCAGCGATCAGCCAAAGAGGCGCGCTGGCAGCCGGACGGCGGCAGTTTGCTGGAGTTGGCGGAAAGCCGTGGCTTGCGCCCGGAATTCAGTTGCCGTGGTGGTTCCTGCGGGACCTGCAAGACGCGCCTGATCAGTGGCGAGGTGCATTATCCACTGCCCCCGGCGGAGGTGCCGGAAGCTGGAAACGTGCTGATTTGTTGCGCAGTGCCGGCACAGGGTTCGCAGCCGCTGGTGCTGGACTTGTAAAACCCATAAACGCTACAAAAACCCGTGGGAGCGGGCTTGCTCGCGAAAGCGTCGTGTCAAACAACGTCTATGTTGAATGTCAGTCCGCCTTCGCGAGCAAGCCCGCTCCCACAACAAGCAATCACGCGTAAGACAGGGATTTCTCTTCCAGCAGTTCTTCGTACAGCTCAGTCCACTTGCGGCCCATTTCGTCGGCTGTGAATAACTGGCGGTAACGCGCTTCAGCCTTCACGCCCATTGCTGCCGCCCGTGTCGGGTTTTCCCACAAAGTGCGCATCGCTTCGCGGAACGCCTGTGGGTTGCTCGGCGGCACCACCAGCCCGGTCTCGTTGTGGATGTTGATGTAACTGGTGCCGGTGCCGATTTCACTGGAGATCATCGGTTTGCCGTACATCGCGCCCTCCAGCAGCGAGATGCCGAACGCCTCGGAACGCAGGTGTGACGGGAAGACGATGGCGTAGCTCAGTTGCAGCAGCGCCACTTTGTCTTCGTCGCCGAGGCGCCCGAGGAAGTGAACGTTACGCAGCCCCAAGGCTTTGGCCTGGGCATGCAGCTCCAGTTCCAGCGGGCCGGCGCCGACGATGACGACCGGGTAATCGACGTCTTTCAGGGCGTCGAGCAGGATGTGCAGGCCCTTGTAGTAACGCATCACGCCCACGAACAGAAAAAACTTATCCCCAAGCTTTTGCCGCCAGTGCGCCATGCGCTCCTTGTCGGGCTGTGGATAACCTGCTTTGTTCAGGCCATAGGGGATCACTCGGGTTTTGTCCTGAAACTGCTGCAATACATCACTGGTGTGCAAGTAGTTGGGTGAAGCCGCGACAATCCGGTCGGCGCTGGCGAGGAAGCGGTTCATCAGCGGTCGATACAGCTTGAGTAGCTGTTTCTGGCGAATGATGTCCGAGTGGTACGTCACCACGCTCGGCTTGTTCAGGCCGCTGGCGAAATGCACCAGGTCCATGAACGGCCAGGGAAAGTGGTAATTGACCACGTCGACTTCGGCCGCCAGCTCGCGAAACTGTTTGAAGACGCTCCAGGAAAATCCGGTGGAGGCGAACTGGATATCAAGCCTGGCCCGATGCACTTCGTGCTGGCCGAGTTGCACCACCGGTGGCGTGGGGTCGGTGCTGAGGGTCAGCACCTGGCTTTCGACGCCATGCTGGGCACCGCTTTCACACAACTGGAAGATCACTTGTTCGATCCCGCCGACCGAGTCAGGCAGGTATGTCTTGAAAAAATGCAGTACGCGCATTCAACCTCCCATAGCCTGGCGGTAAGCGCGGGCCGTGACCTTCGCGCAACGCTCCCAGGTAAAAAGCCTTGCCTGTTGCAATCCGGCATCCGTGCATGCCTGCCAATACGGCTGATCGTCGATCAGTCGGTGCATGGCATCGCGCAAACCGTGTGGATCATCAGGTTCAATATAGTTGCCCGCCGCGCCGGCCACTTCGGGCATTGCCGAACGCCGGGTCACGATGACCGGTGTGCCACTGGCCATGGCTTCCAGCACTGGCAGGCCGAAACCTTCATAAAGTGACGGAAAAATCAGCGCCCGCGCGCCGGCCAGCAATTGTGCGACGTGTTCGTCCGGCAGATAACCCAGCAAACAGACGTGACCGCTGGCCAGGGCTGTGTGCAGTTGCGCGCTGAATTGTTCGCGCTGCCAGCCGGCCATGCCGACGATCAGCAGCGGATAGCGCTGGCGCAACGCTTCGGGCAACAAGGCGTGAGCGTGCAGGGCCAGTGTCAGGTTCTTGCGCGGCTCAAGCGTGCCGACGCACAGGAAATATTCCCGAGCCTCGACGCCATGCGCCTTGAGCACCGTGTCGATGGCAGCGGGCTCGCGCGGATGAAACCGCGCCGCCACACCCAACGGCGCCACGACAAACCGCTCGGCGGGCAAGCCGAAATGCTGTCGGGCTTCGTCGGCGATAAATTGCGAATCGGTCAGAATCAGCCGCGCGCGCTGCACACCGTCGGCCAGCCGCCGTTCGATTTCACGCAGGCGTGCCGGCGGTTGCGTCTCGGGATAGTGCAGGTGCGTCAGGTCATGCAGGGTGATGACCGTCGGGCCTTCGAACGATAACGGCCACAAACTCGGTTCATGGTAGAGGTCGATCGGCTGCGCGCGGCGCTGGTCGAAACGTTTCTGTTCCAGCCAGCGTCGGGCCTGGTAGGCACCGGGTATTTGCCGGAGCAATGGCGTCAGGCGCGAATAGCCGGGCATCGTCGCCTGCGGCAACTGCGAACTCCAGCCCCAGCCATGGAACAGCGACAGTTCGACATCGGACTCCTGGGCGAGGGCGCCCACCAGTTCGGCCACGTAGTGGCCGATGCCGGTGCGCGGGGCTTGCAGGATGCGGGCGTTAAGGGCAATTCGCATGTTGCCTCTCCTGCACGGCCGGTGTCTGGCCAACGTTGCGCAGGGTGCGTTCGACCAATTGCGCGCTGGCCTCGCGCCAGCCAATCCACTGCCATTGCGCGACGTCGCGAGCTGCCGGGAATTGCCCGGTGCGTTCGAACGCGATGATCAGGTCCGCCAGGCGTTGCGGCTCGGCCAAATCGAAGTACGCCATGAACTCGCCACCGATCTCGCGAAAAATCGGGATGTCGCTGCCCATCGCCGGCAAGCCGCGTTGCATGGCCTCCACCAGCGGCAGGCCGAAGCCTTCGACCCACGACGGAAACACCAGCGCGCTGGCGTGGGAATAGGCGTGTTCGAGGCTGGTGTCGCTCAAGTCGTTGAACATGAACAGGCGTTGATTGAGCTGCGGGTGATTGCGCACCCGTGCGAGCAGCGCGTCGCACTTCCAGCCAATGTGCCCGGCGATGCACAGCCGAGCGGTGGAGCCGCACGCCCAGGCGCGTTCGAACGCGTCGAGCAGGTAATCGTGGTTTTTGCGCGGTTCGATGGTGCTGACCATCAGGAACACCGGTTCCGGTGTTTCGAACACCCGCGTCAGGCGCGGCTCAACGGTGGCGTTGGCTTCGCGCAGGTCGAGTTCGGAGCCGAGGTGGAAATAGTCGAACCAGAGCGATTCGGCGTTGGCCGGTCCCAGGCGCTGCTGTAATTGCTCACGCACCTGATCACGCACGGTCGCGGAAATCGCCATGTAGCCGTCGGCGGTTCGCGTGATCCAGTCAAACCAGCCGTTGAAAACCTGCACCAGCCGGGCGTCGTAGAACTGCGGATGCGTCAGCGGGATCAGGTCATAGATCACCGCGACGATGCCTACGCCGTCGCGCTTGAGTTGTTCGGCGAACGGGAAGAAGTCGCTGTGCCATGAGGAATCGAGCAACACCAGTTGATCGCCCGGTTGATGCGGCAGCGGCGAACAGCGCTTGGGCAGTTGGTATTGATTGACCCGTTCGATCAGCCGCAGCGGCACGCTGAAACACGCCAGCGCCGTGAGCCGGTAAGCCACGTAAAGCGCCCGCCGGGCGATTTTCGATGTGCAACGTTCGTCCAGCCGCTGATGCAGTTGCCAGAAACGATGCGCGAGTCGTTCCAGGCGTCCGCCAAACGTCATCAAGCCATCGAAAAAAGGGATGCCCAGGGCGCCGAGTTGCAGCACTCGATAGAGCTTGCCCTTGAGCATCACCACGGCAATGCACTCAACCCCCTGCACGCTGTCCGGCAGTTGATTGATGACGTTGCGGACCACCCGCTGGATGCCCGAATTGACCTTGGGGTGCAGGAACACGTGGGTGCATTCGACCAACAGACGCGTCATGGCGTGCGCTCCGAGACACTCGGCTCGACGGCGCGGGTGATAGTGGTTTTCGCCCCCAGCCACGAGCAGCCGACGAAGTCTTCGTGCCGGTTGTTGATCACGTGGAACACCAGCCCGTAGTCGCGCCACTCGAAATTGCGGTCCAGGTGCGAGTCCAGCCGCGAAAGGCTCAGGGCCACGGAATAGTTGCCCTTGCCCAGGCCCATGACGAAGGCAAATCGGTAGGTCACGCGCTCGCCAGCCTTCAGGTCGTCGAGCGCCTGGTCCTGGCGATGCGTGTTGATGCCATACATGGCCTGGCCCAGGCGATCCTTGATCATGAAACCCAGCACCAGCCGTTCGATGTCCTGGCGGATTTCGACTTGCACCTCCAGCACCACCGGCTGGCCGACTTCGGCGGCATCGATGGCGCGCTCGCGCTCATCGAGCAGGCGCACGCTGAGAATCCCGGCTTCACCGGTGCCGGAAATGGTCTGGACCTGGCCGCCGGCGAGCATTTCCTGACGCACGGTTTGCCCTTCGCGCTCGGCGAGCAGGGCGTTGTAATAATCCATGACTGCTTCGGGGGTGCCGTGCATGGCCACACGGCCCTTTTCCAGCAGGATCGCCGAGTCGCAGATCGACTGGATCGCCCCACGGTCGTGGGACACGATCAGCAGCGTGGTCCCCGCTTTGCGGAAGTTGCGGATGCGGTCGAAGCTTTTGTGCTGGAAGTAGGCGTCGCCCACCGACAGCGCCTCATCGACGATCAGAATGTCCGGGCGCCGCGCGGTGGCGACGCTGAACGCCAGGCGCATCTGCATGCCGCTGGAATAGGTGCGAACCGGGTGATCGATGGCCTCGCCGATTTCCGCGAAGCGTTCGATCTCCGGCATCAATGCTTCGATTTCTTCGACCTGCATACCCAGCAATTGCCCGGCCATGACCGCATTCTGGCGGCCGGTGAAGTCGGCGTGAAAACCCATGCCCAGTTCCAGCAGCGCGGCGACGCGGCCTTCGAGCTGGATGCTGCCGCACGTGGGTTGGGTGGTGCCGGTGATCATTTTCAGCAGGGTGCTTTTGCCGGCGCCGTTGACCCCGACGATGCCCACCGATTCGCCGGGCGCGATCTCGAAATTGACGTCCTGCAACACCCAGTGCTGGCGATGGCGGATCGGCGAAAACGGAATCAGCCACTCGGCCAGTCGGCTCCAGCGCGTGCGGTATTGCTTGTAGGCCTTGCCCAGACCAGTAACGCGTATGTGCCCCATCAGAGTTCATCCACCATTTCGCCGACCCGCTGACGAAACAGTCGCAGCCCGATCACGCAGAACACCACGCCGCTGAGGAAAATCGGCAGCAGCGAATCCCAGACCGGCCATTGGCCGTAGAGAAACAGGTTCTGATAACTGGTGATCAGGTTGGTCAGGGGGTTGAGTTGCAGCAGGCGCTGCACCCATTCCGGCAGGATGCTCATCGGGTACACGATGGGCGTCAGCCAGAACCAGAATTGCAGGCAGATGGCGAAAAATTGCCCAACATCGCGAAAAAACACGTTCAACACGCCAAGAATCATCCCCAGCCCGGCACAAAACATCACTTGCAGCGCCAGTAACGGAATCAGCGCCAGCAGCGCCATGCCCGGCAGCCGCCCGGTGATCAGCAGAAAACCGATGAACAGACCGATGATGATCGCGAAGTTGATGCCGGCGTTGAACAGCACGATGACCGGCAGGCAGATGCGCGGGAAGCTGATTTTCTTCAGCAGGTTGGCGTTGTCCAGAAACATGTTCTGGCTGCGCCCGGTGATTTCGGCGAACAGGCCCCAGGTCAACAGGCCGGCGCAGAGGTAGACGCTGTAGGCCAGGCCATCATCCACGCCCGGTAAACGGGCACGCATGATGTGGGAAAAGATCACGGTGTAGACGACGATCATCGACAGCGGGTTAAGCACGGTCCACAGGGCACCGAACAGCGAATTGCGGTAACGCGCCTGAAACTCTCGCTTGACGCTACCGAGGATGAACCCTCGATAGCTCCACAGCGAGCGGTAAAGGGAAAGCAGCATTCAAACCGTCCTGCCGTAATGGTCTTCGAAGCGAACGATGTCGTCCTCTCCCAGGTATTCGCCGCTTTGCACTTCGATGATCACCAGATCAATCACCCCCGGGTTTTCCAGGCGATGCTTGTGACCGGCGGCGATGAAGGTGGACTCGTTCTTGGCCACCAGGTGCGTGCCGGTGCCGTTGTTGGTGACCTTGGCCATGCCTTCGACAACCACCCAGTGTTCGTTGCGGTGGTGGTGCATTTGCAGCGACAACTTGCCGCCCGGCTTGACCACAATCCGCTTGATCTTGAAGCGCGGGCCTTCCTCGAGCACGGTGTACGTGCCCCATGGCCGGCTGACCGTGCGATGCAAGCGATAGGCTTCGTGTTTTTTGTCCTTGAGCTGCTTGGCCACCCGGCGCACATCTTGCGCGCGGTCGGCGTGGGCTACCAGCACCGCGTCGGCGGTGTCGATGATGATCAGGTTATCCACACCCACCGCGGCCACCAGACGGTCTTCGCTCTGGACAAAGTTGCCGTGGCTGTCGATGAACACCGCATCACCGCTGACGCGGTTGTTCTGCGCATCCGCGGGCACCAGTGCCGCGACGGCGCCCCAGGAACCGATGTCGCTCCAGTCGAAACCGGCCGGCACCACCACCACTTTGTCCGAGCGTTCCATCAAGGCGTAGTCGATGGAGATGTCGGTGATCTCGGCGAACAGCGCCGGGGACAATTCCTGTTGCAGGTAGCCGACGGTTTCCACGGGGCTGCTTGCCGCCATGCAGGCGCGTGTCTGTTCCAGTAGCTCGGGCGCGTGCAGCTGCAATTCGGCGAGCACCGTCCCGATGGAGAAGCAGAACATGCCGGAGTTCCACAGGAAGTTGCCGCTTTCCAGGTAATGCGTGGCGGTTTCCAGATCGGGCTTTTCAACGAAGCGCTGCACCTTGGCCGCGCCTTTGGCGTCCAGCGGGGCGCCGGTCGCGATGTAACCAAACCCGGTTTCCGGTGCGGTCGGCACGACGCCGAAGGTCACCAGGAAGCCATCCCTGGCCAGCGCGACGGCGTGTTCGACCGCTGATTTCAACGCGGCTTCGTCGAGGATCAAATGGTCGGCGGGCATCACCACCATGATCGCTTCGTCACCGTGCAAGGCTTGCAGCGACAACGCCGCCGCTGCAATCGCCGGCGCCGTGTTGCGGCCGGTCGGCTCCAGCAGAAAGTGCGCGCGATGGCGACTGAGCTGCGCCTCGTGGTAGTGATCCTTGCTCTGGAAGTAATACTCGCGGTTGGTGACCGTGACGATATCGCCCCGGCCATCGAGCAAACCGGCCGCACGCCGATAGGTTTTGCCCAGCAGCGACTGGCCGTCGGGCAGGGTCATGAACGGCTTGGGATGACCCTCGCGGGACACCGGCCACAAGCGAGTACCGGCACCGCCGGAGAGAATCACAGGAATCAGCATGGCCTACTCCTTGGCGACGCGTTTCATGTCCGCGTCCATCATCATGCGGATCAAGGCATCCAGGTCGGTTTTCGGCTTCCAGCCCAATACACGCTGGGCTTTGGCCGGGTTGCCGAGCAGCACTTCGACCTCGGCCGGGCGGAAGAACGCCGGGTCGATCTTCACGAAGTCGCGGTAGTTGAGGCCGACGTGATCGAAGGCGATCCGGCACATTTCGCGCACGGTGGTGGTCACGCCGGTGGCGACCACGAAGTCGTCGGGCTTGTCCTGTTGCAACATCAGCCACATGGCTTCGACGTAGTCGCCGGCAAAACCCCAATCGCGTTTGGCATCGATGTTGCCCAGGCTCAGTTCCTGCTGCTTGCCCTGCTTGATGCGGGCGGCGGCGTCGGTGACTTTGCGGGTGACGAACTCGATGCCGCGCAACGGCGATTCGTGGTTGAACAGGATGCCGCTGCTGGCGTGCAAGTTGAAACTTTCGCGGTAGTTCACGGTGATCCAGTGGCCATAGAGCTTGGCCACGCCGTACGGGCTGCGCGGGTAGAACGGCGTGTTCTCGTCTTGCTGCTCGGCCTGGATCAGGCCGAACATTTCACTGGTCGAGGCCTGGTAGAAACGCGTGTGCGGGCTGAACTGGCGGATCGCTTCGAGCAAGTGCGTCACGCCCAGACCGTCGACGATGCCGGTGGTCACCGGTTGGTCCCAGGAGGCCGCGACAAAGCTTTGCGCCGCCAGGTTGTAGATTTCGTCCGGGGCCGATTTGATCACCGCGCGCTGCACCGAGCAGGCATCGGCCATGTCGCCGTCCAGGTAAACGATGTCACCTTCGACGCCCATCTCGCGCAAGCGCCAGCGTGCATCGCTGCTGCGGCGCGCCACCAGACCGTGGACCTTGTAGCCCTTGTCGAGCAGCAGCTTGGCCAGATACGCGCCGTCCTGGCCGGTGATCCCTGTGATCAATGCACTTTTAGTCATTCTTGTTTTACTCGTTTCTCCCAGTCGGACAGGATCGCCCGCAGGGATTGTTGTGTAGTGATGTCAGGCGTCCATCCTGTGGTTTGTGAAAGCTTGGCAGAGCTGCCACAAACGCGACGCTGGTCTGCGCGGCGAAGTCGCGCAGGGTCTTGAATCAGTTGCAGGTCGACCTGCGCGAGGTCGCCTAGTTGTTCGATCAGGCTGCGGATGCTCTGCTCGCGCCCCGAGCAAATGTTGTAGACCTGCCCCGGCGTGCCTTTTTCCAGGAGTGCCAGATAGGCCGAGACTACATCGCCCACGTCCAGGAAATCACGCGTGACGTCGATGTCGCCGACTTCCAGTTGCGGCGCCTGCAAGCCTTGCTTGATGCGGTTGATCTGCCGCGCGGCGCTGGCGATCACGAAGCTTTCCTTCTGGCCGGTGCCGATGTGGTTGAACGGGCGGGCGACCATGACGGGCCAGCCTTCGCTCAAGCCCCACTGCAGGCTGAGGAATTCCGCCGAGAGTTTGCTCACGGCATACGGGTTGCGCGGGCAGGGTGGCTGGTGTTCGGTGATCGGCAATTGCTGTTCACTGACCTGGCCGTAGACGTCGCCGGAGCTGACGTACAGAAACGTGCCGCTGAAGCCCCGCGCCTTGAGCGCTTGCAACAGATTCAGGGTGCCGAGCAGGTTGATCGACAGCGTGTGGGCCGGATCGCGGAAGGCTTCGGGGACAAATGTCTGGCCCGCCAGGTGAATGACCGCGTCGGGCATCTCGGGCCACAAGCCTTCGAGGCTGTGCGGCTGGCTGAGGTCGTACCGGGAAGTGACAGGCAAAAGCGCCCATTCCGAAGCATCAGCCTTCAGGCGAGATTGGATGTGTTGTCCAACGAATCCACTCAGACCCGTGACGAACAGACGTTTTTTCAAACAGCAGCCCCTTGGTCGTGCGTTTCGTCCATTTCCTACAGGCTTTATGGGAATGTCTGACAGACCGGGTGGATTCCTTGGTCGAAAGACAGGCGAAACGTTTTGTTGTAGTTATTTGGTAGCCAATCTGTGCCAATTGCTCGGCAATTTCAACAGGTCCAACCGTGACTGGTCAGTTCTCGTCAGCGTAGCCCGATTTATTCTCGCCGGGCGGTTCACGAATACTCGGCGGATGTGTTTAGAATGCCCCTCGTCGCGATTACCCAGGGTTCGACCGGGTTGTTTTCAAACCCCGTGAAACTGACCATTAAAACAAGAACGTCGACGGGCAATAAGACGATGGACGACCACCGGCACACGCCGACTCGCGCCATGGCTTTGCCGTCACAAAGCGGGGCTGCCGGGACGGCGGTTTCATCGTGGGATGCCATGAATTTCATTCTTTACTCGGACGTCAACGACAGCTCGATCAGCCAGAGCCTCGGTCGTCCTGAATACAGTTATTACTTCGTGCTCAAGGCCTATCGCCCTGTGCTCGAAAGCCTTGGCCGGGTGCATGTGGTGTCCTCCACCGCCGAGGTCGACCCCCTCTATCGACAATTGCTCGCCGCTGGCGAAGACAGCCTGTTTCTGTCGTTCACGCCACCGCAGAAAACCCCGAACACGTTCGAATGCCCAACCCTGTGCGTGGTGGCGTGGGAATTCGATTCGATCCCGGATGAACAGTGGGACAACGACCCGCGTCAGGACTGGACGCAGATGCTGGCGCGCCAGGGCCGGGTGATCACACTCTCCAGCCACACCGCCCGGGCGATCCGCAAGGCCATGGGGGAAGACTTCCCGGTGTTGGTGTTGCCCACGCCGCTGTGGGAAAACTTCGCGGCGATTCGCAGTCACCACACCAGCGCCCCGGTCAATGCCGGTTCGACGCTCGACATCAAAGGCTGCATTTTTGATACGCGCACGTTGGGGCTGAGCGCCGATGCACTGATCCCGCCACCGCCGACGGCCGAAGAGCTGGCCGCGCTGGAAGCGTTGAAACCGCCGCCGCTGACGCTCAAGCGCCGCCTCGTGATTGCCCGGCATTATTTGCACCTGTGGCGTCGGGACATGGGCAAAGCGCTGCCGGTCCCGCGGCACCGCAGTCATTTCTTGAGTCAGTGGTACTGGGAAGGCATTCGCGATCTGCTCTCGGATTCCGCTCACGCCAGGCTCGCCGGCTACCTGCCCGCCATCGCCGGCCCGCAGACGATGGCCGTGCCCGAGCCCGCGCCGCGCGATTGGCCGGACACTACCGCCCAGGTCAGCACCGAGGTGGATGGCGTGGTCTACGTCACCGTGTTCAACCCGCGCGACGGTCGTAAAAACTGGCATCAATTGATCACCGCGTTCTGCTGGGCCTTTCGCGAAACGGCTGACGCCACGCTGGTGCTGAAGATTACCCAAAGCGACTTGTCGTCCTACTACGACGAACTGATGACCTTGCTCGCGCAACTGTCGCCGTTCGCCTGCCGCGTGGTGGTGATGCACGGTTACCTGGATGATCCGCAATACGCCCGGCTGTATGAGGCCGCCAGTTATTACGTCAACGCCTCGCGCTGCGAAGGGCTGTGCCTGCCGCTGATGGAATTCATGGCCAGTGGCAAACCGGTGATCGCCCCGGACCACACCGCCATGGAGGATTACATCGATGAGCGCGTGGCGTTTGTGGTCAGTTCCAGCGAAGAACTGACCATCTGGCCGCAAGACACCCGGATCATCTACCGAACCCTGCGTTATCGCCCGGACTGGGGTTCGCTGAAAATCGCCTACGAAAACAGCTACCGCATGGCCAAGGAACAACCGCAGGCCTACCAGCGCATGTCGGCCGCTGCCATCGAGCGCATGCACGATTACTGCGCGTTCGCCCCGGTGCAACAACGTCTTGCCGACTTTTTTGGCCTGGCGCCACAGGTTTTACCGGCAGCGACCGCGACGGATAACGCCTCATGCTGATCCTCATTCATTCGGAAACCAACCAGCACACCATCGCCAGGAATCTCGGTCGTTCGGAGTACAGCTATTACTTCGTGCTCAAGGAGTACCGGCCGGTGCTGGAACGCCTGGGGCGCGTGGTGGAAGTCAGCGACCCGCAGACTGAAGTCGATGCGCTTTACCTCGACGCGCTGTCCCGTGGCGAAGACTGCGTGTTCCTCTCGTTCTCGCCGCCGCACCGCACGCCGGTCGGCTTCGCCTGCCCGACGCTGCCGGTGTTTGCCTGGGAATTCAGCACCATTCCCAACGAACCCTTTGCCGGCGAGCCGCGCAATGACTGGCGCAACGTGTTGCGGGCGACGGGCGCGGCGATCACGCATTCCAGCTACACGGTGAATGCCGTGCGCGAGGCCATGGGCGCCGAGTATCCAATCGTCGCGGTGCCGGCGCCGGTGTGGGACCGGTTCTCGGCGCGAGGCGCGCAGTTGCAACGGCAATCAACCGCCAGTCAGGTGCGGCTGACGATCAAAGGGTTGGTGGCCGACAGCCGTGAACTCGACCTGCGGGCGTTCGGCCCGGCGCATTTGCGCGCAGGCGAGGGTATCGATTTTGCAGCAGCGCCGCGCGAGTACGAACTGGGCCTCGACGGCGTGATCTACACCTCGGTGTTCAACCCGGGCGATGGACGCAAGAATTGGGAAGACATGCTCAGCGCCTTTTGCGTGACCTTCCGCGAGCAGGAAGACGCGACGCTGGTGCTCAAGCTGACGCACCACGACGCGGAGGAAGCGCTGACCGACATCCTTCATCACCTGTACAAAAACCAGTCCTACCGCTGCCGCATCGTGCTGATCTACGGCTACCTCGCGGACGCGGACTACGAGCGTCTGGTACAAGCCACCAGTTACGTGGTCAACACCTCTTACGGCGAAGGTCAGTGCCTGCCGCTGATGGAGTTCATGTCCTGCGGCAAACCGGCGGTCGCGCCTCGCACCACGGCGATGATCGATTACCTGGACGCCGACAACGCGTTCCTCATCGACTTCACCGATGAACTGACGGCGTGGCCCCACGACCCACGCCGGGCCTTCCGTACCCTGCGTTACGTGACCAACTGGGCGTCGTTGTGCCGCGCCTATCGCGCCAGTTATGAGGTGGCCAGAAACGACGCCGGGCGCTACGCGCAGATGTCCGCGCATGCGGTGGCCAGCCTCGAAAAATTCTGTAGCCAGGCCACCGCCGAACAACGACTGAAAGGCTTTTTTGCGCGCCTGTTCGAAGCCCGCGCCGTGGAAACCCCCGAAGCATGATCCGCGCGCTGATGACACGTCTGTTTCCAGCGGCGCAACCCGCACCGCTGCCGGTTGCGCCGGCTCGCGTATCGCCGCGAGACGTCGGCTTGCATGACGCGATGCACGACGGCTGGTTCTCGGGCGAGAGCGGTGAGTTGCTCAAGGGTTTTGCCATCACCGCCGACGACACGTTGCTCGATGTCGGTTGTGGCGAAGGCGTGGCGACCCTGTTTGCAGTCCGCCAAGGCGCGTCGGTGATTTTTACCGACAGCGAACACGACAAGGTCCGCGACCTCGCCCGGCAGGTGCAAGCGCAATCGCAGCAGGCCAGTCTCGGGTTGGTCAGCAACAGCTTGCCGCTGCCATTGGCCGATGCTTGCGCGAGCAAAGTGGTGTGCATGGAAGTGCTCGAACACATCGACCAGCCCGAGCCGTTCATGGCCGAACTGGTGCGCATGGGCCGTCCCGGCGCGTTGTATTTGCTCAGTGTCCCGGCCCCGGTCGGCGAGCATTTGCAGAAGGGCATCGCCCCGGCGGGCTACTTCCAGTCACCCAATCACGTACAGATTTTCACCCCGGAACGCTTTGCCGCGCTGGTCGAGGACGCCGGTTTGGTGATCGAGCATCGTCAGGCCACCGGGTTCTTCTGGGTGATGGGCATGATCTTTTTCTGGGCCAGCGAACGGGCCGCCGGGCGCGATCTGGGTGGCGCGGTGCGCGACCGGATTCAGGCGCCGTACCCGCCGCTGATGGAGAGCTGGGCAAAAACCTGGCAGGACTTGCTGGCGCAACCCGACGGGTTGGCGATCAAGCAACTGCTCGATCAGTTCATGCCCAAGAGCCAGGTGATCATCGCCCGTAAACCAATGGATGCCAGGAGGGCGCCATGAGCAATGACAGACGCATCATGGACATCGAGTTGTTGCGCGGCATTGCGGTGCTCGGCGTGCTGTTCCATCACCTGCAAGACAGCCTGTTCGCGGCGGCGGTGCCGGTGCTGCAAACCGTCACGTTGTGGGGCCAGCCGTGGTGGGGTGTCGACCTGTTTTTCGCCATCTCCGGGTTTGTCATTGCGCGCAGCCTGATCCCGGCGTTGCAGGGCTGCAACACGCGTCAGGAATACTGGCAGCAGACGCGCAACTTCTGGCTGCGCCGGGCGTTTCGCCTGTTGCCGTCGGCGTGGCTGTGGCTGGCGCTGATGTTGCTGGCGTGCATGTTGCTGAATCGCTCCGGCGCTTTCGGAACGCTGCACGCCAACCTGCAAGCGACGCTGGCCGGGGTGGCGCAGTACGCCAACTTCCGTTTCGCCGACAGCTTTTATCACTACGAATACGGCACCAGTTTTGTGTACTGGAGCCTGTCGCTGGAGGAGCAGTTCTACCTGCTGTTTCCGCTGTTGATTCTGCTTTGTCGCAAACACCTGGTCTGGGCCTTGCTGGCGCTGGTCGCGGTGCAGTTGTTCACGCTGCGCACGCCGATCCTGATGGTGGTGCGCACCGACGCACTGGCGCTCGGCATCCTGTTGGCGATGTGGAGCGCGCAGCCGTCGTATTGGCGTTGGGAACCGACGTTCCTGCGCCGCCCGTGGGCCGGTTTGTCGGCATTGGTCGGGGTGTCGCTGGCGCTCAGTTTCATGGCGACCGATCGGTTTACCTTTACCCATTACCGCATCGGCGTGATTGCCGTGCTGTGTGCGGTGCTGGTCTGGATCGCTTCCTACAATCGCGATTACCTGATGCCACGCGGCCTGTGCAAAAACCTGATGACCTGGGTCGGCAGCCGTTCCTACGGGATTTACCTGATCCACATCCCGGCGTATTTGCTGGTGCGCGAGTTCACGTTCCGCTTGCAGGCCGCCGGCCTGCCCAACCCGGGCGGTCACCCGATCCTGACGTTGCTGCTGGCTGGCGCGTTGATCGCCGTGCTCAGTGAACTCAATTACCGCTTTATCGAAATGCCCATGCGCAACCGCGGTGCCTCGCTGGTCAAGCGCCTGGGCACGTCCCGAACTGCCGCCCAAACCTCTGGAGCACCCTCATGCTGAGCCTTTTGAAGAAACTCACGGCGGGTACGCCCGCGCCCGTGGCACCTGCGGTGGAGAAGGTCGACCCGTACATGCTCGGCCTGCACGACGCGATGCTCAGTGGCTGGTTCAATCAGCACACCGGCGAACTGTTCACCGGGTTTCCGGTAACCGCCGAGGACACGCTGCTGGACGTCGGCTGCGGTGACGGCGGCAACGTGCATTTCTGCGGCATGCGCGGGGCGAAGATCATCATTGCCGACATCGACGCGGCCAAGGTCGAAGCCACCCGCCAGCGCTTGAGCGACACCCCGGCCCGTGGCGTCGAATGCCACGTCACCGACTGCAACCCGCTGCCGATTGCTGATGCGACGGCCACCCGTGTGGTGTCCACCGAGGTGATCGAGCACGTCGACGACCCCGCGCAGTTCCTCGCCGAACTGGTACGCGTCGGCAAACCGGGGGCGCTGTACTTGCTCAGCGTCCCGCACCCCAGCTCCGAAGACCTGCAAAAAGACATCGCCGCGCCGGAGTATTTCCAGAAGCCGAACCACATTCGCATCATCAGCGAAGAGCAGTTCAAGGCGATGGTCAGCGACGCTGGCCTGGAAGTGCTCAGCCACAGCCAGTACGGATTTTACTGGTCGATGTGGATGTTGCTGTTCTGGGAGGCCAAGGTCGATTTCAGCAATGCCGATCATCCGCTGCTCAATCACTGGGCCGACACGTGGCAAGCCGTTCTGGCATCGCCCCGTGGCGCGCAGATCAAACAGGCGCTGGACGCGGTGGTCGCGAAAAGCCAAGTGATCATCGCCCGCAAGCCGCTGGTGTAAACAGGCTGGTAGCCGCTGCATTGTGGTGAGGGGGCTTGTCGGGACGCCGCATCGCCCCGGTGGGCTGCGAAGCGGCCCTTGTGGAGTTATTCAGGCACACAAAATGTGCGGGATGACGACTGCTTCGCAGCCGAACGGGGGCGAGCCCCCTCGCCACATTCAGCTGCTACAGAATCCGTTTTTGGCTTGAGGGGTTTCATGCATTTTCCAGCTCGGCTGGTCGCGTCGTTTGCCGCTTTAGTGCTGCTCAGCGGCTGCGAGCAAAAAGACCCGCCGCCACTCGACCAGCAGCTCTACGTCTGGCAACG
>NZ_JBNNWE010000095.1:0-23362 GCF_050280905.1 Pseudomonas sp. NPDC086278 | reverse complement strand
TCCACTGCGCCAATTTTTGTACTGTGATGCCCCATGTAGATGACACGGCTGTGGTCGAGATTGGAGGTGAAGGCCCCTGAGTTGAAGTCGGTGAAGGGTGAGCCGACGCTGATGACCAGTTCGGCGCCTTCGACAAAGTCGCGAACATTGGGGTTCATCAAGTTGCCGTCGTACATCCCCACATACGCAGGGTGTTGTTCGTCCAGCACCGACTTGGCCATGAACATCGTCGCGAAGGGCAAGCCGCTGTTGTCAACGAACGACTTCAAGCCATCCGTGGCGCCGACTCTGGACGCCAGAATGCCCGGCAACAGGCAGGCCGTCGTGGCTTTTCCCAGGGCTTCGAGGATGGCATCCGCTGCGCGTGACAGTGACGCGGCATGACTGCTCGCCAGAGGAAACGGGGCAATGTTACCGACCACCGGAAGGTTCGCCTGGTCGGCAGGAAACGCCATGTACACCGGGCGCCTGTGGTAAAGCGCTTCGGCGATGAGCCGCTCGGTTTCATACAGGACGTTTTGCGCGGTGATCACCGCATGCGCGCAAGCGACGGGCTCCGCCATTCGCCGAAACAGGTCGTACTCGCCGTCGCCCAAGGTGTGGTGCATCAGCGCTCGGGCGTTCTGCACTTTCAGGTTCGGCGTACCGACCAGGTGAAATACCGGCAGGTGTTCGGCGTAAGACCCGGCGATGCCATTAATCGCGCTGAGTTCGCCCACGCCGTAAGTGGTGCACAGTGCCGCCATGCCCTTGATGCGCGCATAGCCATCCGCCGCATAGGCGGCGTTCAGTTCATTGCTGCAGCCGACCCAGCGCTGTCGCGAGGAGGTGCAGACAGCATCGCTGATGGAGAAGGAATAATCCCCCGGCACACCAAACACATCGGCAATGCCAAGATCGGCCAAGCGGCCTAATACATGCTGGATGACTGTCGTGGTCATGAGGCAATACCTATGATTTTTTGCGGCTGCTGAAATGTGATTCGCTTATTTGCAAGGCAAGGACGTGCACTGAATGTGTTCACCGTTCGATGGCCGCGTCGGCGAGACTGCTGGCCACCTGGCTCGCGATTTCTTTTTCGTCCATGCCCCTGCCGAAATGCTTGAGGTAGCGGCCCTGGCTGTCGAGTAAAAACAGAATGGTCGAGTGGTCCATCATGTATTGCCCGGGTTTGTCGCCGTAGGGCACTTTCTTGTAATACACGTGGTAGGCGTCGGTGATGCGCACGATGTCTTGCGCCGAGCCGGTCAGCCCGACGAAGTTGCTGGCGAAGTAATTGACGTAGGTCTTGAGCTTTTCCGGGGTGTCGCGCTCCGGGTCGACCGTGACGAAAACCGGCTGCACCTTGAGGCCTTGCTGCTGTTGCAGTTGGCGGCTGATGCGGGCCATTTTCGCCAGGTCGGTGGGGCAGATGTCCGGGCAGGTCAGAAAGCCGAAGTACAGCAACACCGGCTCACCGAAACTGCGCTCGGTGACCCGCTGGCCATTCTGATTGGTCAACTGGAACGGCCCGCCGATGTCCGTGCGGGTCGCCGCCGTCGTACTGGCCGACAGCCCCATCACCAGCAGCGCCATTAGCCATTTCATCGATCAATACCCTCCCGAATACGTCAGCGCCAGGCCCACCAGGTCAGACACTTGACCGTCTTCTTTCTGGGTGCCCGCGGACAGCCCGAGCTTGACCTGCCCGGTGATGTTGTAGGTCACGCTCAGCTCGTTGAGGTAATCCTGGCGACTGGCGCCACCGGTCGAAGGGCGGTTTTTGTCGGTGCGTGTTGCCCCCAGGGCCCAATCGCCGAAATCGAAGGTCAGCGAGGTGGTCAGGTAGCGCGTGTCATTGCCCTGAATCCCGTCTTCGTTGGCGACGTCAGCCCATTCGATAAACGGCACGATGTCGAAATAACGCCCGGCCAGCGTCGGCTCCAGCTCGGTGCTGGGCGAATAGGCCCAGATGTAACGCGCCGAAGCGATTTTGACGTTCTCATCCGCGGCAGCCCCCAGCGGCGGACCGGACTGCACCACGTCGTCCCCCTGTTTGTTGGACATGTAGCCGGCCTGCATTTCCAGGAACGGGATCGCCGGGATCGCCAGCCAGTTGACCGACACGGCATACGAATCGAGCTTGCCGGTGTTGGAAGGGCCGCCATCGGAGCGCTGCAGCTTTTCGCCATGGCGGAAATAAGGCCGGCCCAAGACCGAGTTGTCAGCGGTGTAGACGCTGACATTGGGTTCGATCATGCCCAGTTGCTGATCGAAAAACCGGTACGCCACGGTGCCGCCGAGCATGCCGTCGAGGTCGTAGGTGCTGACGAAATCCGAGGTGTAGAGCCCCGGCGCCTGATCTTGCGCCCGGCCGAAGGGCACGTGGTACTTGCCGATCATGAACGCCGAGTTGGCGTTGTTCTGGTAATAGTTGAGGTCGTTGATCACCAGGCCCACGTCTTCGAAAAAACGCTTCTGCCCAGGCTCCGGCCCCTGCACCGGATTGATCTCGGTCGCCAGCTGGATCTGCTGATCGTGCGAGAAGCGAAAGTAGAAGGTGCTGTTGATGTCCGGGTAGGCATCGGTGCTGTTGCGGTTGCCGCCCTGAGGCGCGTCGGCGTGCACGTGGTCGTACTGGAAGGTCGCGGAGTAATCCATGCCGACGTTGGGGTACTGCCCGTCATCGGCCCAGGTCGATTCAACGGCGCCGAGTGAGCCCACCATTAACACCGCCAGGTGATACTTGTTCATGGCCGCTCCTTGATAAGCAAATCAGCCGCTTTGGGGTCCTTGCCGGTGTTGCGCAGGAAGGCGCACAACTGGTTGTTTTCACCGTAAATGCCGCCCAAGGGTTCGAGCTTAACCGCTTGCTCGTAGTCCTCGGGTTTGACCACCTGAATCGCCTGCATCATGCCGCCGTCCTCGTGTTCGAGGATGTGGCAGTGGTAGACGAACTTGCCGAGGATGATCGGGTCGCGAAACGGTATGCGCACGGTGATCGAGCCTGTCGCCGGGATGAACACATTGTCGCGGTAGCCGCTGAAGGGCACCGGTTTGCCGTTGATCTCGGTGACCTGAAAGTCCACCTGGTGGATATGAAACTGATGCAGTTCCTGCGACGGGTTCAGTAGCCGCCACTCTTCGACATCACCGAGCTTGACCGTGGTGTTGACCTTGTCCAGTTCAAACCGGGTGCCGTTGATGAGGAAGGCATTGGGGTCGGTGGCCGAATCCTGGAACACGAACTGCCGGGTCTTGTTCACCGCCTCCTTGCTGAAATCCTCGGCGGGCGGGTAGGCGCTGGTGATCTGCCGGGTCGCCACGCGCTCGCCACTGGAGCGCAGGATCGCCAGTTTGGCCGCCGGGTATTGATCGCCCGCCGGTCCGGTATTGGCGGCTTCCATCACGATATCGTGCGTCCCCGCCGCCGGCCCGACCACCAACACACTGAAGCGCGCCGACGGGCCGATCAGCACTTGATCATCGTCCACCCGACGCGTCACGGTGTTGCCGTCGCGCGACAGGATCTGCATCGACTGGCCGTCGATACGAATCCGGAAATACTGGTTGGCGGCGATGTTGATGAAATGCCAGAGCTGGGTTTCGCCGGGCTTGATATCGATGGTCGGCACTTCCTGACCATTGATAGTGCGGATCGACGGGGCGCTGGTGATGATCTCGCTGGCGACCTTGCCGGTCAGGGTTTTCTGGAAATTGCGCAGCACCAGCACCTGTTCCTTGATGCCCTTGAGCTCGGGGAACGGATCGAGCATGCCGTCGACCAGAATCGGCCCGGCAATCCCGGCCGACACCTGACGCTGCGAACCGCCGTGGAAATGGCTGTGATACCAGTAGGCACCGGGGCTGTGATCCTTGGGCAACTTGACGTTGTACTGCGCCACTTCATGGGGCTGGGTCATGCGAAAGATATTGTCGCCTTCGTCCAGCGGCGACACGGTCATGCCATGGAAATGCAGGTTGGTGATCTCGTCCATGCGGTTGTCCAGGCTAATCGCCATGACCCCGCCGGGGCGCGTGCGAATCAGCGGCGAATCGTAATCACCGTTGAACACCAGCGACACATAACGCTCGTTCCCGACATTGACCTGCTGCTCGGCGGCGGTCAGCGTCGCGTGGGTCACGCCGCTGGCGTCGTAGGAAAATTCGGGGTTCTGTCGCAGGGGCTGGGAGGCCGGCTCGGCAGTGTGCTCGGTGGCACATCCCGCGAGCCCTAGCAAAGCTGCGCTCACCCAGAACGAGCGGACGTTGAAGCGGAAACGTTTTGACATTAAACACAACCTTCCAAGGCAGGCATGAGAACGTTTTGTGGACATCGCCTATGTTTCGCCGAAGATGAACAACACACGGCCCAACTAGTTGAATGCTTTGAAACGCTACTTTCGCAGTTTCGTGTCTGGAGCAGGTCCAGTGACTCGCCGTTACCCCACAGTCGACTTACAACGCCATGACCCATGGGAAATGCATGCGCCGCCACCATCGGCGGCGTCTGAATCAAAGGTGTTTTTTCTCTTCTTTGTCCAGATGGCGATCTTCTTTATGCCGCTCCTTATCCATCTTCTTGGCTTCTTTATCGATGTCTTTGCCATCGCGATCGACATCTTGGTCCGCGTCACGCATGCCATCCCGGACGTCTTTCGCAATATCGCCTTCGGCATTGGCGAAACCGACATGAGACATCAAGCCGGCGGCCAAGAGTGAAGTGATAAGTATGGTTTTGAACATGCGCATAGGGGTGGCTCCGTTTACGTTAGATCAGTAATGACTGGTGGCTGAAAATAGCCGAACAGCGTAGGTATTCAAACTCGACTGTTATCTCGCCGGGTCCTGTTACTTGAATCAACCCGTCGACATGGCGAAGGTGATAAAGCCCGTTGTAATGGTCGTCAACGTCAACCCGAACAGAAACAGCGAGTCGGCAATGCGTTCCAACTGATGGTTTCGTTTTGCCTTGCGGGTCCGCAGCGCCCAATAAGCAATCAGGCAGGTCGTCAAATAAATGATTGCGTTGATCGCCAGCATGCTCTGGCCGATCAGGTCTTCCTGCCGGATGTTGATCACCACTCGAAGTATCCCGACGACGGTAAGGCAGACGCCGACCATCGCACCGGACGAAGTGAAGATATGGACGCAAATATCGTCATCCAGCGTATTAGTCCGCTCAGTGCTCATCGAAGGTTCTCGTTCGCCTGAATTACTGACCATGCTGATTCGCAGTATCCGCCGCTGCACGCAGCTCTTCGCTTGCCTGGCTCAGCAACTCTTTGGCGCGCTCCGCGTGGCCGCCCAGGTGAGAGTTGTTGTCGCGTTGAGCCTCGCCCACCAATTGCCATGCCTGGAGGATATGTTCCTGGGCGCCTCGCAAGTTACCGTGGCGATCACCAATATCTACAGTGGGTTGATCGGCTCGGCTGACACAACCGAAGATCAACGAAGAGCAGATAACACTGGCGACTATCATAAATTTCTTATTCATGCGTCCGAACTCTTACTCAATGACGAAATGATCGCTACGTTCTCATCTGTCCAGGCGACCCATAAGTCTCAAGCGGCATCTGGCGATGTAGAAATCAACCACCAGATGCCGCTTGCCCAAAGTGCCAGACGATCAAACTTAGCCTTGGGGAACTACCCGTGCTTCATTACCGGCGCCTTCGACATACACACTCATGTCTTTGGTCAGCGACGGATTGATCGGCTGCGTTACCGAAACCAGTACGCCGCTGTTGGTGCGAACAATGATCTGCTGCGCGTCAATTGGCTGGTCATATTGTTTCTTTTCCGCGTAATTGCCGCCTGCCGCGCCAGCGAGTGCACCGGCGATCATTGCCACATCGCGACCGGTGCCTCGACCGATCAGACTGCCGAGGCCGAGACCGCCAACGCCGCCGAGGATGGCACCGACGCCACTGTCGTGGTTAGTCTGCATTTGCGTCAGCGTAATCTGCTCGATTTTCCCGGCGCGAATCTGCATCTCGCCAGCTCCTCCACTTCCGCCGTCAACTACAGCGCAAGCACTTAACACCAGACTCGACAACGTGATCGTCAGCCAGGAAACAATATTTTTCATCGTCAAACTCATTAGTTTTAGGTTGTGGAACATACAAAAGCATCAAATCAAGCCAGACAAAATCGGCCTGTTTTTGCTCAAGTACGGTGTCGAAAAACGGCGATTCGTGTTGAGCGCAGAGCAGCCTGGGAAACACATCAAGTGTGGAACGCGCCCATACCGCATCAGCGTTCAGTGCTCAACTACGCGTCCGAAGTCCAGGGGCGAGCGTCATGCGCACCGCCGTCGGTAAATGCTGTGGCATCGAATGCGTCGATTACGCCACTAGTGGGCGCTGCGAAACTGACGGTCACGCCATTGCCTACACTGGAAAGCGCGCCGTTAAACAGCTTCGGGACGAAGAAAGACGCCGCGTTCTAGCCTCGGATGGAGCCTGCGGGCTTTTTTCAGGTCGTTAATGCCGACTTTTACGTAAGTAAAAATTTCATTGAACTTTGCGACAAGGATGTCTCCCGAATATTTGAAATAACAGTGATGAATTTGCATTAATGCCATGCTTCAAACGCATAAATCGGCTGCATTTCAAAATTCTTTAGGCGGCTCTGCTCACCTGGGTGAAGCAAAATCCAAGGTGCGAGCCGTTATCCACTGACGGCTGTACGCAAGCACGTTATCGGCCATGGCCGTCGGAAAATGAATAAATCCATGGGGACAATCAGGCAAACAGTACATTTCAACCGGCGCCGACGTCATCCAGCGCTCGGCGATTTCGAGTGTGTCGTCTCTCAGCGGATCCAGCTCACCGGCAAACATCAGCGCGGGCGGGAAATCCGAAAAGTCGCCATACAGTGGTGACAACGGTGGCTGCCGGCGCTGCTCGTCATTCAAGCCCGGCGTCAGCATCCGAAACGCTTCCACCATGCCGGGACCGTCCAGCAGCAGCGTTTCAGGTGGCGCTGCGCGAACGCTCGGCGTTCCCGTCAAGTCGTAGACGCCGTAATAGAGCAGGGCGCCGCTTACCCGTTGAAGCAAGCCGGGCCATTGCTTCAGCGCCAGCAACGTCGCTGCGGCCAGATGAGCCCCGGCCGATTCCCCGACGACGATAACGGGCAGCCCGGCAAACTCCTGGCAGTCGTCATTCAATAACCAGCGAGCGGCACTGAGGCAGTCCTCCATCAGGCCCTCAATCGGCGTCGATACGGCAAGCCGATAATCGACCGAAACCACCGTGACGTTGCACGTATTGACGATGGCAATGTTGAAGTCGTCGTTCATCTGCGCATTGCCGATGACCCATCCGCCGCCATGAAAATCCAGCACCACGCCCTTTGATTGGCCTTTGGGCCGGATGATCCGAACGGGCACTGGAACGCCGTCCACACCGACCACCTGGTTTTCAGCGTTCAGCCCGTGCTTGAGCAATTTGCCGGTGCCACCGATTTGGCTGGCCCGCAGCAGCGCCTGAATCACGCGGGGTGTGAGGCGATTGCGGATTCGAAAGCGTGGCAACCAAGCCAGTTTTTTGTTGAATGCCCGCACTTGCGCCAACTCCCGCTCGCCAGCCGGCCACGGCACTGTGCTGCCTGAGTCGGAGTTCATCATCAGCGGTTGTTGCGCAAGATGGAAAAATTCAGCGCGGCGGCGACACACAGCCACGCCAGGTAAGGAAACAGAATCAACCCGGTGATCACGTCAAGCTGCAACGCCAGCACCACCATGGCCGCGACCACCAGCCACAGCAACACAAGGATCACCATGCCGGCGAAGACGTGGTGCGCCCCGAAGAACACCGGTGTCCACAGCGTATTAAGCGCAATTTGCGCCGCCCACAAGGCCAGCACTACCTGGCTGCCAGGGATCAGGCTCAATCGGTAACCGGCCCAGGCCAGCAACAGATAGATGACCGACCAGGCGACCGGGAACAGCCAGTTGGGCGGGGTGAAGGCGGGTTTGACGAGACCGGCGTACCACTGGCCCGGTTTGAAAAGGATGCCGGTGCTTGCCGCAGCCGCGCAGGCCAGTAGAAAAATAAAAAAGGTCATCATCTGTTCTTACCTGATGTCAGCGGTGAGGGAAGCAATGCCTGTGGGCAGTGCTAAAGAGAGGACATCCCGCGCAAGCAAAAAGTTTGAATCGGCAGGGCGGCAAATTCCTCAGATGGACAAAACACGCACCCGCCGGACCCATCGCGCAGCGATTTTCGTGCGAAGGCAGTCTGTCATATTTGGTATCACTTCGTTGCAGATAGTAGCCAGCCCAACGCTCGTTCAATGAGGCTGTACTGTGTTCCCACGTCTTCTGTTTTCGCTGTCCGTTTTGAGCCTGTCCATTGCCGCTGCCCACGCCGCCGAGACCACGGTCCTCGACACGCCGCACCTGAGCGGCATCGACAACTTCCGTGACATCGCCGGCACCACCACCGCGTATTCCACGGCGCACGATGGCACGATGCGCAGCGGCGTGTTCTACCGCTCCAATGCGATAACGCCATCGGCGGCGGATCTGGCCACGCTGAACAGTCTGGGCATCAAAGCGGTGTACGACCTGCGCACGCCCAGCGAGATCGCCGGCACCCCCGACACGTTGCTGACCGGCGCGACTTACGAAAACATCGACATCATCGGCAGTACCACGTCCGGTTCGAACATCACCACTATATCGTTCACAAGCGCCGCCGATGCCATCGCCATGATGCAGCAGACCAACCGGGCGTTCGTCAGCGATGCCGGGATGCGTGCTCAGTTCGGCAAGTTGTTCAATGAGCTGGCCAGTGTCGACGCCGCCCAGTTGTTCCATTGCACCGCCGGCAAGGACCGCACTGGTTGGACCGCCGCTGTGCTGCTGAGCATTGCCGGGGTCGACAGCGCCACCATCATGAGCAATTACCTGGCGACCAACGACTACACCGCCGCCCGTGTCGCGGCGACGCTCAAGGCGATGCCGCCGAGCATGGCGGCGGTTTATGCGCCGTTGCTCGGTGTCGAAGCCAGCTACCTGCAAGCCGGTCTGGATCAGGTAACCGCGCAGTACGGCAGCATGGACAACTACCTCAAGCAAGGCCTGGGACTGTCGCAGGAAACCCTTTATGTGCTGCGCGCCAAGATGGTCGAATACAACAGTCTGCCGGGGCAGGCGGGCCTGATCGGCAACGCGGCGGCAGGGGCGCAGTTGTTGCAGCAGCTACAGAACACTCGCTTGTCCGGCACTTACAGCGCCTACAACTATTACCTGCAATCGGCGATTGATTCGGGCAACCTCGGCGGTGTCGAGTCCACCGTCGGTGGCCAGGTGCACGCTGACGCCGCCAGTTACTTGCTGCGCCAGGGGGCGATGATCGAACAGGCCGCTGCGCCATTTGCCAGCGGCACTAACCTCAAGGTCGGTCAGTACCGTTTGTGGAGCACGGCGCTGGCCGGTTATCTGGGCACCGACGGTTCGTCCCGCGCCGACAGCAGCAATGAGCACAGCCAAGGAGCGATGGTCGGCCTGACCCAGCGTTTCTCCGAGCAACTCAGCGCCCATGCGGGCTTCGGCTACAGTCGCGGCAGCGTCGGCGGGGCGGGCGGCGAGGCCGACACCGACCTGACTTTTTTCAACGTTGGCGCCCGTTACGGTTTCGCCAGTCTGGAGCGCGGCCTGTTCGTCGATGCGAACGCCAGCGCCGGTTATCTCGACTACGACAGCAAACGCGACCTCGGCGGCGGACTCGGTTCGGCCAAGGGCAGTAGCCATGGCAACCTCACCGGCGCGACGCTGGCGTTCGGTTACCGCGTGCCGGTCGACGGCGTGATCCTCGAACCGAGCCTCGGCGTGCGGGTCAGCCACCTTGACCTGTCGGGTTTCAAGGAGAAGGGCAGTGAACTGGCCCTCGACGTCGACGGCCTCCAGCAAACCCGGCGCAGTGCCGTTGCCGGCCTCAATGTGGCATTTGCCCCGGTCGGCATGGGCAGTTGGCAACTGGTGCCGGGGGTTCAGGTGGGCTACGAGCATGTGCTGGGCGATCATCAAGTCGACAGCGAAGGGCACCTGCTGGGACTGGATATCGAACAGCGCGCCGCTTTCGATAACCGTGATCAGTTCACCGGTGGGGTCAACCTCATGGCCAATCTTGGCGCGCTGAGCGTGGGGGCTGAAGTCGGTGCCAGCGGCGGGGGCGACAGCCACGGTTTCAGCGGCGGTCTCAAGGCCAGCTATCTGTTCTGATTGCGCATCATGGGTTGCGGCCGCCGGCATTCGGCGGCCCGCGCCTTGGCATCAGGCGCGTGTGCGGTGCCCTGATTTCAGGTCCGCGGGACTGACGCCATAGGCGCTCTGGAAATACTGGCAAAACCTGCCGACATTGCTGAAGCCCAATCGCAAGGCCACCTCAGTCACGGACGTTGAGTCGTCTCGGGCCAGCACTTCGTGGGCGCGCTCCAGACGCACCTGTCGTTGGTACGCCACAATCGTGGTGCCCACGAAACGCCGAAACCCATCCTGCAATGCGCGCTGACTGACGTTGGTCAACCGGGCCAGGTCCGTGCCGCTGAGCAGGTTCTCGGGATGCGCCCGTATGTAGTCGACCGCCAGCCTCACATGCCGTGGCGCAATCAGCGGCTCGGGGTTGCGCAGCGCTGGCGTGAAATTGTGTGGCCAGGCTTCAAGCACTGCGTCCACCAGCATTTCCCGCAGCCGCGAGGGCAACAGCGTGCCGGTGTTGATCAGGGCATCGAACTCGCTGCCCGTGGCCAGTTCGATCAATGCCTTGATGCCCTGGAAAGCCGGGGCCTTCAAATCGACCATTGGCTCGAAGACCAACCGCTCGACAATCGGCTTGCCCAGCAGCGCCGACAGGCGTTCGATGAGCAGGCCACGCTGGATCGACATCCCGTGCTGCGCATGATTGTCGAGCAAGTGCATCGAGCGAATATCGGCCTTGTCGATGGCCAGCCCGACCTGGCAAACACCGACCGACTCGGTGAGGTGCTTGAAGATGATTTTGCCGGCGGCAGGAATGACAAAGGTGATTTCGTCCTGGGGATCAGGAAAGACCACCGAGAAATCGCCACGGTAATGCATGCGCCGAAAACTGACGCCGTCGTACCGACCGTAGACGCCGCCGATGATGATGTCTGGGGGCAGCGGCGGGGTGTCGTGGTAGCGGTTGCCAAACATTTTCGAGAACAACGCGCCGAAATCGTCGCAGCGCATGCCGCTGGATCTGAGGATGATTTGCTGGCGGACAGGGTTGGAAAACACCTTGAGTGACACCTTGGGTGGGGGGCTTTGCATGGGGGCGATCTGCAGGGAATGGCGTTCAGGCACGGCAAGCCCGGGAAGATTAGCAAGCAGGGGATGACAGGTTTGTGACAGTTCGTCGTGAGCACGGTCGACGCCGATGAACCCGATCAGCCGGTGTCGCGGACGGGGGCAGCGCCGTTGCGCATCGCGCTGTTTTTATGCGCTGATCACATGGGATTAATGCGGATACATCACTGTTCTTTCGACGAGGCGGGGCACATTCTTGGCTCACACCCGAACGGCGGATCGATCGGCGATGGCGCGACGCTGGCTGTCACGGTCAACCGGTCCGGCGATCAATTGCAACGACGAAACTGCAACGCCAATCCCTTGTTTCTATCAAAGAGAGCCATCAAATGAGTGCATTTACTCACGTCACAGTCGGCACCAATGACTTGAACAAAGCCCGCGAATTCTACGACAGCGTCCTCGGCAAACTGGGCCAGAAACGTATTGCGGACCTCGCGGACAATGGTTCCATCTGGGGCGATAACGCGCCGTCTTTCTTCGTGTTGAAACCGGCTAATGGCGCACCTGCCAGCGTCGGTAATGGCGTGACCGTCAGTTTCGAAGCCCCGACGCGTGCCGCTATCGACGAGTTCCATGCTGCCGCTTTGGCTGCTGGTGGCAAGTGTGAAGGTCTGCCAGGTCCACGCGGCTGGGCACCTAACGCCTACGCCGCGTACGCCCGTGATCTGGACGGCAACAAGCTGGCTGCCTATTGCTTCAAAGCAGACTGAAGCCGGTCCGAGGCCAGTCTTGACTGGGGCTGGCCTCGCCGTTTCGCCGAGGCGAAGTTTCTTTTCTGCTCGCGCGTTGATTGAGAGGCGCGGCCGCATGCGGCACGCCTAAGTTGTCAGTGACACAACGATGTCCATGGCGTTGATGGGCACGTAAAGCAGGGTGATGATCGAATAGGCTTTGCGCGATTTGGCCACGAACGCGCAGACCGGAAGAATGATCATGATGATGTCCAGCGCTCCCCAAAGTGCGATCGGAGTGGCCTGGAAAAACATGACGTTCACGATGAGCCCGAGCACCAGGTAGGTCGACAGCGACAGAAGGGCGTAGCGCCCATCCTGTTCGAAGTACACGCGAAGTCCGTTTTGCTCGTCCTCGCTGCGGCTTGGTAGCAGCAAGGCGGCCGAGACAAACAGCGACAACGCCAACAGAACCAGCAATAAAAATTCCGCGAACGTAAAGGTCACTTTTATCGCGGGCAGTGAGTTGATGGCCCACCAGAAGTCCAGCTGAGTTGAAAACAGCATGACGGCCCAGACCAGGGCGACCCAGTCAGGCGCCGCCGAACGGCGGATGCGGAACACCGTCAGCGCCCCGAGCAGCAAGCGGGTGACGGAAAGCCCCAGGATCATCGAAAGTACCGTGGCAACGATGGGGAAGTTGTTCATGACATTGCCTGCCGACTCACGTTTTAGCCTCCCGTTTCGATAGCGAATCAGGTATTGCCGCAATTGACGCGATGGTCGCGACGGCGTTCTGGCCGCCGTCGCGCGCGATGGGTATTCAACCGCGAATGAACGCCAACAAGTCAGCGTTGATCTGATCGGCGTTGGTCGTCGGCATCCCGTGCGGAAAACCCGGATAGGTCTTGAGCGTGGGGTGCTTCAACAGTTTTGCCGACAGCGGCGCGGAGTCGGCAAACGGCACGATCTGATCATCCTCGCCATGCATCACCAGCGTCGGCACCTGGATGGCTTTCAGGTCTTCGGTGAAGTCGGTTTCGGAAAACGCCTTGATGCAGTCGTAATGAGCTTTTGCGCCGCCCATCATGCCTTGGCGCCACCAGTTGTCGATTACGCCTTGATCGGCTTTGGCGCCCGGTCGATTGAAGCCGTAGAACGGCCCCGCCGGCACATCCACGTAGAACTGCGCGCGGTTGGCGACCAGCGCCGAACGAAACCCGTCGAACACTTCCAGCGGCAAACCGCCGGGGTTTTTCTCTGACTTGACCATGATCGGCGGGACCGCGCTGATCAGCACGGCTTTGGCAACGCGCCCCGGTTTGGCGCGCGCCGTGTAGCGCGCGACTTCACCGCCACCGGTGGAATGGCCGACATGGATCGCCCCTTTAAGGTCGAGCGCATCGGTCAACTCGATGACGTCGGCGGCGTAGGTGTCCATTTCGTTGCCTTCAAAGGTTTGGCTCGAGCGCCCGTGCCCACGACGGTCGTGCGCGATCACCCGGTAACCCTGGAGCAGGAAGAACATCATCTGGTTGTCCCAGTCGTCCGCGCTCAATGGCCAGCCGTGGTGAAACACAATGGGCGTTGCGTTTTTCGGACCCCAGTCCTTATAGAAAATCTCGGTGCCGTCTTTGGTCGTAATTGAGCTCATGGTGTGTATTCCCTCCGGTTTGCGTTTGAAAAAACCGATGTGCCTCAACTGACTAGTTCGTTGCGCCTGATTGCTTTATGTCCCCGCAAAAGACATCGACGTTGCCACTGTCCGGCGCCGTGCGCACCACAATCGAATGCTGACTGGCCAGCAGATCTGCCATGGGGACCGGTGCGGCTCTCGAGAACGACCAGCCGCGTACCGCTTCGCGTTCGGTGTTGACCTTGTCATTCATCGCGTAGGCGACCGGTCCGGGTTGCTGACACGTGCCTTTATTGATGAACGAATAGAGGCGCAGGGGCAGAATCGCTCCGCTGGGGACGCCACTGATGAAGAAACTGAGTCCGGTTTGTTGGCCCCAGTCGGCCAGCGTTACGTTGCCAATCTGACCAGTGTTTTGCCGGGTCGCCACCAAGGGCACCGACACGCCTTGGTGTGATGAGGTGGTGCAGCCGAAGAGGCTTGCGCTGATCAATAGGGCTGCAATCGAGTGGTTGAGCTTCATTGCCAACTCCTGCGTAAGAACTGCAAGGGGGGATTAGCGGGTATAGCTCATTTATCGCCTCCCGGCGTTGCCCGTGCCGATGGCCGCTGGCGATCAGCAAGGAGACGGGTTGGATGGGTCAGGTGTCGCAGGCTTAAAAAGCGTAGCTGGAGATGCTCGACTGGCCCCCATGACCGGATGAAAGGAGTATTGGCGGTGCGCACGCAATTCAGGCGTCGGGCTGTAGACTGTCGGCGCAAAGGCGTCGATCGCCCCTTACCACCTCAAGCAAGAGAGCCCCATGGCCAACCAGGACATTACTTTCACCCCCGATCCCGACGCGGATTCCATTTCCTCTGACGTCGCCGGTTTTGGCGGCTTGCTGGTCTCCACGCAGATCCCGACCCGCGCCGACGGCAGCCTGGAACTGGGCGACATCACCCTGCAAAGCGAATGCACGTTGCAGGCCCTGAAGGTCGCGCTGGAGCGTGCCGGCAGTTCGATGGACCGCGTGTTGCACCTGACCATCTACCTCACCGACATGGCCGACCGCGCCGCGTTCAATGAAGTCTATAAGCGCTTCTTCGCCAGACCGTGGCCGGTGCGTGCCGCCGTCGGCGTCGCCGCCCTGGCCGTCGAAGGCATGCGCGTGGAAGTGACCGCGATGGCCGCCAAAGCCTGACGACGCGGGTCAGCCGCTGCGGTCAGTGCCAGCGGCATAAAAAACCCGAATTTCTTCGGGTTTTTTTTTGGCTGATGAACGCTACAGGGCAGGGGTGCGCGGCGGGATCAAGCGCTTGGAACCGGTTGCTTCGAACGCCGAGGCAAAACGCAGCAGGGCCGAGTCGTCATAGGCGCGACCGGCAAAGGTCAGCCCGACCGGCATGCCGATGTCCGCCATCACGCCCATCGGCACGGTGACCGTTGGCACACCCAGATGACGGATGGCGAGGTTGCCGTTGGCGACCCAGATGCCGTTGCTCCAGGCAATGTCTGCCGATTGCAAATCGACGTCGGCATTGGCCGGGCCGACGTCGGCGACCGTCGGGAACAGCACCGCATCCAGGCCCAGGCGATCCATCCAGTCTTCCAGGTCGATCTTGCGGGTTGCTTCGAGTCCGCGCAGCCCATCCGGCACGCTCGCGATCTGGTCCCACGGGGTGATGCCGCGCTCGGCCATTTTCACGTATTCGTCCATGCCGGCGGCAAGATCGTCCTCACGGTTGGGCAGGGTGCCCGGGTCGTGCGGGAAGATCAGCGGACCGTCGACATCGGCCAGGCGATTGAGCTTTGGATCGTTGTTGGCGCGCAAGAAGTCATCGAACGCCCAGGCCGACAGGTCCCACAGCTCGTTGTGCAGGAACTCCTTGGACACCAGGCCTCGGGTGAACACCGTCGGCGCTCCCGGTCGGTCACCTTCGCAATTGGACACCAGCGGGAAATCGACCTCGATCACTTCGGCACCGGCGGTTTCCAGGGCTTTGCGAGCCGCTTGCCACAGGCTGATCACGGTAGGGCGGGTGTTGATTTTCTGTCCGGTCGGGCCGCCGATGCCAGGCGCTTCGCTGGTGCCGGCCTCGGGGTCCGCGTTGATGTACATGCGCGGAACGCCGAAGCGTTTGCCAGCAAGCGACTCACTGCCCACGGCCAGTTCGGCATAGGACGCGGGGCGCACCGAGGCGACACTCGGAATCGGCACCCAGGGTTGCATCCGCCACAAATCGCCGCGTGTGTCGGGGTCGTCGGCCACCACCACATCGAGCACTTCGAGCAAATCGGCCATGGTCCGGGCGTACGGCACGACCACGTCCATCGTCGGCGTCAGCGGCCAGTTGCCGCGCACCGAAATCACCCCGCGTGACGGCGTATAGGCGCACAGACCATTGTTCGACGCCGGGCCACGCCCGCTCGACCAGGTTTCTTCAGCCAGGCCGAAAGCGGCGAAACTGGCCGCCGTTGCCGTGCCGGCGCCGTTCGAGGAGCCCGATGCAAACGGCGCGGTCAGATACTCGGCGTTATACGGGCTCTCGGCCCGGCCATAGACACCGCGCTGCATCCCGCCATTCGCCATCGGCGGCATGTTGGTCTTGCCCAGGCAGATAGCGCCGGCGGCCCGCAGCCGTTCGACGGTAAACGCATCGCGATAGGCGATCAGGTCCTTGAATGCCGGGCTGCCGGAAGCGGCGGTGAGGCCCTTGACCAGGTAGCTGTCTTTGGCCGTGTAGGGAATGCCATCAAGTGGCCCCAGCGTTTTGCCCTGGCGGCGACGGGCATCGGAGGCCTGCGCTTCATCGAGGGCTTGCGGGTTGCGGACCACCACGGCATTGAGCGCGGTCGGCGTGCTGGGACCGTCGTAGGCATCGATACGGGCGAGGTACGCCTGGACCAGTTCCACCGCCGTGGTCTGGCCGGATTCAAGCGCCGCACGCAGTTCGGCAATGGAAACCTCGGTGACCTCGATCATGCTGTTTTCTCGAAATGGCTGTTCATTGGAATTCTCTTCGCACTGCCTTACGCGGCAGTGTCTGGACTTACACGCTGAGCGCGCTATTTAACACCAAGATCGATGCCCGGCGATTGCGGATAAATAAAACCATTCTGTAATGCGTTGAAACATTCGAGCAAGGGGCGCAGTCAGCGGTTTCTCAGCCCGATCAAGAATGCCCAAGGAAAAGCCCTCGGCCGTCCGCACGCCTTGAACCGCTCTCCCGACTTGCCGCCGTGCCTCTCACGTTAGCTACACGTCAGGCTGACGGCCTTCGCCGCCCGCTGAAGCTCTTGCTTCACATCGATGGGGATACGCTGTTTCTTCAGTCTTTGTTCGAGGAATGATTGATCGCCGCGCGTATCGACTTCGGCGTCGATGGCCGCATCTCCCGCTTCGATCTCGGCCGCATGCGCCGCGATGACCGAGTCGACCTCGGCGTCGCTGGTCGTGGCGTCAAGTGCGGCCAGCAGCTTCGCCACGTCATCTTCTTCCTCCTTGGCATACGCCTCCACCGACATCCCGGCGGCCAGCGCCCGCGCTCGGACTTCCACGCTTTTGAGGGTCTGTCTGGCCTGGCCGCAGAGCACCGCCTGCGTCCGGGTTTCGGCGGCTTTCCATTGCACGAGGCCATAGGTCATCGTGCCGAGTATCACCAGGGTCATTCCACCGATCAGCATCCGCGTCATGGCTGCACTCTCGAACGTCTAAGGAGCTGGGTTCGGAAGGGGGCTTTGTTTTGAACATAAAAATCACAGCGTAGCATCGGAATCGGTGGTCCCCATTTTGCTAACCCGCCGCAAGAGGGCGCTGGGCGCAACATTCTTTAAACCTTCTGCTCGCCAGCAGTGTCGATAATTGGAACCAACGCTTCGCCTGACCGAGGGAAGGCCAATGATAGGTGTCGTAATACCCGCCCATAACGAAGAAAAGTACATTGCCGCCTGTCTGTTATCGATTCTGGTCGCGGCGAAGCATCCGCAACTTGCCGGCTGCCAAGTCAGCGTAGTGGTTGTCATGGACGATTGCTCGGACGACACCGCGCTGTTGGTTGAAGCGCATGGGGTAGAGGCCATCGCCGTCTCCTTCCAGAATGTCGGCAAAGCCAGGGCGAAGGGGGCTGAGGAGCTTTTGAGAGCTGGCGCGCAGTGGCTTGCGTTCACTGATGCCGATACGGTTGTGCCACCGGATTGGCTTGCCCGGCAAATAGAATTCATGGCCGACGCGGTGTGCGGCACGGTGGAGGTGGATAACTGGGCTGAACACGGCGAGCAGGTTCGCTCGCAATACCTGGAGCATTACCAGTTCATCGAAAATCACCGCCACATCCACGGCGCCAATCTGGGCTTGAGCGCCACTGCGTACCGAAGAGCGGGCGGGTTTCAGCCGTTGGTGGCTCATGAAGATGTGCATCTGGTGGCGGATCTTGAGCGCATCAGTGCGCGGATTGTCTGGACCGCGACCAACCCGGTGCTGACCAGCGCACGCAAGGATTTCAAATGCCGTGGCGGTTTTGGTGAGTTCCTGGCGAACCTCGGCACGGTGTCAGGATCGGCCGCGCTATAAAGTCGGGCAGGACAAATCACGCGCAACGCGCTGGCGGTTGCAGATAAGGCATTTTGCTGGCCCCCAAGTTGCCTGGCAGTCGCCAAAATCACGCCTATTTTCAGATGGTTAGGCGGAATGGAATTGCGCAGGGTATTGATCACGATGATGTCGTTCGGCTTGGCGAGCATGGCACTTGTTGCCCAGGCCAGGGAATTGGTGCCTAACGACCGCTACATGTGCAGTTGGGGCGCGGGGACGGCGGCGAAGGCGCAGGAACTGAAACTGTCCGGGGTGTCGCTGTATGCCGCGCGTCAGAAACTGCAGACCTACAAATTCAGCAAGCCGTGGATGCGCATGATGGCCATGGGTATCACCGAGCAAACCTACGACAGCCCGTCGCGACTCCAGCCGGCCACCATTCGCCAAGGTTTTTATGACGACTGCGTGCGGTACAAACTGGCCCGCAGGTGAAGGCGCAGCCCAAGTCCCGATTTGGCAGCACAGGCCGGGTCATTTCAGGCATTGCGCCCCGGCCTTGGCCACTTGCGCGTCCTGGTCGGACTTGACGCCCGACACGCCGACCGCGCCGATCACCTGGCCGTCGACGATGATCGGCACGCCACCTTCCAGTGAAGTCAGCAACGGAGCCGACAAAAAGGCGTAGCGTCCGCCGTTGACCATGTCTTCATAACTTTTCGATTCACGCCGGCCGAGTGCCGACGTGCGGGCCTTTTCGGTCGCGATATAGGCGCTGCTGGGCGCACAACCGTCGAGGCGTTCGAGGGCCAGTGGATGGCCGCCGTCATCGACCACCACGATGGTGACCGCCCATTGATTGTTCTGTGCTTCGCTGCGTGCGGCGGCGAGGATCTGGCTGACTTCGGTCTGGGTTAACACGGCTTTGCTGTTCATCAAAAGACTCCAGGGTTTATTGGGGCAATGCAGCTTCCACCAGTTCGATCCAGTGCCTTACCTGCGTTCGGCCCGCGCCGTCGAGGTGCGACTGACAGCCGATGTTGGCGGTGGCAATAACGTCGGGGTGGCCGCTTTCCAGCGCATTGAGCTTGTTGTCACGCAGCTGTCGAGACAGTTCGGGCTGGGTCAGTGAGTAGGTGCCCGCCGAACCGCAGCACAAATGACCGTCGGGCACCGATGTCAGGTTGAACCCCAGTGTGGTCAGGACCGCTTCCACCGCGCCGCCGAGTTTTTGCGCGTGCTGCAACGTGCAGGGGCAATGGAACGCCAGGCGTTGATCACTGTGGATGCCGAGGTTTCCCAGCGGCTCGTCGCGCAGGATTTCCACCAGGTCCCTGGCCAGCGCGCTGACCGTTCTCGCCTTTTCGGCATAGGCCGGATCGCTGGCCAACAGGTGCCCATAATCCTTGATGAACGCGCCGCAACCGCTGGCGGTCTGCACGATGGCTTCGGCGCCTGCTTCGATGCTCGGCCACCACGCGTCGATGTTGTGGCGGGCGCGCTCAAGGCCGGCGGCTTGAGCGTCGAGGTGATAATCTACGGCGCCGCAGCAACCCGCCTCGCGGGTCGGCGTGACGCTGATGCCGAGTCGCTCCAGTACGCGCGCGGCGGCGGCATTGGTATTGGGTGACAGGCTTTGCTGCACGCAACCTTCGAGCATCAATACCTGTCGCGCATGGCGAGTGACGGGGCGCGATTTGGCCGGGTACACGCTGCGCGGCAATTTGGCTTGCAAGGTGCTGGGCAACAACGCCCGGAACACTTGGCCACTGCTGACCAACGCTTTGAACAACCGCGGATTGGGCACGACACCGCGCAAGCCTTCACGCAGTACACGCTGCTCGAATGAACGCGGCACGGCGGCATCGACCACTGCGCGGCCGATGTCCAGCAAGTTGTGATAATCGACCCCGGACGGGCAGGTGGTTTCACAATTGCGGCACGACAGACAACGGTCCAGATGCAGCTGGGTTTTCTGTGTGACCTCGTTGCCTTCCAGCACCTGTTTGATCAGGTAGATGCGACCGCGCGGGCCGTCCAGTTCATCGCCGAGCAATTGATAGGTCGGGCACGTGGCATTGCAGAAACCGCAGTGCACGCAACTGCGCAGGATGCGCTCGGCTTCGGCGGAGCGGGGCAGTTGGCGCGCGTGTTCGCTCAGGGTGGTTTGCATGGCTCAAAGCTCCGCGTACAGGCGTGCGGGGTTGAAGATTCCCCGGGGGTCGAGTTGTTGCTTCAGGCGCTGGTGATAGTGCATCAGGGCGGGGGGCAGCGGATGAAACGGGCTGTCGACCAGGCCATGGCTGTAGCAGGTCGCGTGCCCGCCGACCGCTTCAACTGTCGAGCGAATGAAACTGGCATCGGCGTCGGATTTGAGCCAGCGCTGGGCGCCGCCCCAGTCGATCAGTTGCGTGCCGGGCAACGACAGCCAAGGCGTGTTGTTGGGCACGGATAAACGCCACAGCGGCTGGTCTTCATCGAAGAAACTCAAACGCTGTTCGTTGAGATCGGCCCAATACGAGTCATGCAGAATCTCGCCGCCCAAGCGCTCATGTGCCGCCGCCACCGAACCTTCGCCCCCTTCAAGCCGCAGGTGCAAACGCTGTCCGTCGTGACACGCGGCGCTGATCGGCAGGGGTTGCTGGCCCCATTGCGCCAGGCGAGTCAGGGCGCGGTCGCTGTCCATGTCCAGGCTGATACTCAAGGTTTGCCGGGGTTTGGGCAGCACTTTGAGCGAGACGTCGGTGATCACGCCAAGCGCACCAAAGCTGCCGGCCATCAGGCGCGAAAGGTCGTAGCCGGCGACGTTTTTCATGACTTCGCCGCCAAAACGCAGATGCTTGCCGTGGCCGGTAATCACCCGTGTGCCAAGGACGAAGTCGCGCACCGAGCCCGACCACGGGCGCCGTGGCCCGGACAACCCGCTGGCGATCATGCCGCCGACGGTGGCGCCGTCGCCGAAGGAGGGCGGTTCACAGGGCAGCCTCTGTTGCGCGGCGTCCAGCGCCTCACTCAGTTGCGACAAAGGCGTGCCGCAGCGCGCGGTGATCACCAGTTCGGTCGGGTCGTAGCTGACGATGCCGCAATGGTTGCGGGTGTCGAGCACTTCACCGGCGACGATTCGACCGAGAAACGCTTTGCTGTTGGCCCCCTGAATCCGCAGCGGGGTAGCGTTTTCGATGGCCAGATTGACTTGCTCCAACAGGTTGGCGCTGTCGTCATTGCTGCCCATCAGAAACGCTCCAGTTCGGGGAAGGGCAGTTGCCCCATGTGCACGTGCATCGCGCCAAACTCGGCGCAGCGGTGCAGGGTGGGAATGTTCTTGCCGGGGTTGAGCAAACCGCTGGGGTCGAACGCGGTTTTGACCGCATGGAACACAGTCAACTCGTCGCTGTTGAACTGCGCGCACATCTGATTGATTTTCTCGCGACCGACCCCGTGCTCCCCGGTGATGCTGCCGCCGACCTTCACGCACAATTCGAGGATTTTGCCGCCCAGCGCTTCGGCGCGATCCAGTTCGCCGGGCTGGTTTGCGTCAAACAGAATCAACGGGTGCATGTTGCCGTCTCCGGCGTGGAAAACGTTGGCCACGCGCAGGTCGTATTCGACGGATAACGCCGCGATGGCACGCAGCACGCCGGGCAGTTCACGGCGCGGAATCGTACCGTCCATGCAGTAATAGTCCGGCGACAGTCGGCCCACTGCCGGGAAGGCATTTTTGCGTCCGGCCCAGAAGCGCACGCGTTCGGCTTCATCGCAGGCCTGCCGCACCTCGGTGGCGCCGGCCTGTTCCAGCACCTGGCGGACGCGGTTGCAGTCGTCGTGGACATCGGCTTCGACGCCGTCGAGCTCGCACAGCAGAATGGCGTCGGCGTCGACCGGATAACCGGCGTGGATGAAGTCTTCAGCGGCGCGAATCGCCAGGTTGTCCATCATCTCCAGACCGCCGGGAATGATCCCGGCGGCAATGATGTCAGCCACCGCATGGCCGGCCTTTTCCACCGAATCGAACGCCGCCAGCAACACTTTGGCGGTCTGCGGTTTGGGCAGCAGCTTGACCGTGACTTCGGTGATCACCCCGAGCATGCCTTCCGAGCCGGTGAACAAGGCCAGCAGGTCGAAACCCGGTGAGTCGAGCGCCTGTGAGCCCAGGCTCAGGTGTTCGCCATCGACGGTGAGGATGTCGACCTTGAGCAGATTGTGCACGGTCAAACCGTATTTCAGACAATGCACGCCGCCTGCGTTTTCGGCGACGTTGCCGCCGATCGAACAGGCGATCTGCGAAGATGGGTCCGGTGCGTAATATAAGCCAAACGGTGCGGCCGCCTGGGAAATCGCCAGGTTGCGCACGCCTGGCTGAACCCGCGCGGTGCGGGCAGCGGGGTCGATGTGCAGGATGTTGTTGAAGCGCGCCATCACCAGCAGCACGCCTTTTTCCAGCGGCAATGCGCCGCCGGACAACCCGGTGCCGGCCCCGCGGGCGACCACCGGCACCTGCCTCTCATGGCAGAGTTTGAGCACGCCCTGAACCTGTTCGATATGGCGCGGCAACACCACCAGGAGCGGCGTGGTGCGATAAGCGGAGAGGCCGTCGCATTCGTACGGTTTCAGCTCTTCGCGCTGATGGAGTATTTCCAGCTCGGGCAGTCGGGAGCGCAGCGCTTGCAGCAGCGCGACTTTGTCGACGTCGGGCAGGGCGCCGTCAACGCGTTCGTCGTAGAGGATGTTCATAAGTGGCTCATGACCCTCGTTTGTTTTTATGGGCGGCCTGTACCGGGGTCGCTCCTCGCATCATTCGCCTGGGACGCTCCCGTGTCTATGCGATAAAGACATTAGCCGAAGTTGGCTCTGCTACACCCCGACATCGAAAACGCCGCGACTGTCGTAAAAACGACCTGTTTACACCGAACACGAACCCGAGTGACTTTTCTGTTGAACGACTGTTCAGCTTCGACTATGTTGGTCCCAGCTCCCCCCCGGCTGGTTGCGGGCTTGCGTTTCTTCAATTTGAACGAGGCACTGGCATGCGGTTTTCACCCTTTGTTGAGCGGATTTCAGGCGACGGTGTCGCTGCCTGGGATATTCACAATGCGGCATTCGAAGCCCAGCGGCGCGGTGAGGATGTCATTATCCTCAGCGTTGGCGACCCGGACTTCCCTACGCCTGATTTCATCACCGATGCGGCCATTCACGCCTTGCGTGAAGGCGACACCCATTACACCGA